>CAYGHY010000055.1:0-15935 GCA_964349435.1 uncultured Oscillospiraceae bacterium | reverse complement strand
TCACCTTGAATCACAGGCGGGTTCAAGAGATTTGGAAATCGCTGACGCGAAACGGTTGATGGAATTATAACAGAGAAGTATCAACGCGTTGTTTTTCGACATTGCAGGACAATGCAGAATAGATCAGATTATATTTTGAATCGATGTTTTTCATTATTTGATTCCCTTTGATGCGACGAATGAAAGTGAATTTGCGAAGAAAAATGTTATGCTTTCCATAAAGAAACTTTTTATATCAGGGGTTGCATAAACTCTGAGCCCCCTATATAATACACCTCATGCGCTGATGTAGCTCAGGCGGTAGAGCACATCCTTGGTAAGGATGAGGTCATGGGTTCGAGTCCCATCATCAGCTCCAGCTCAAACCCTTTGATAGCACTTAGATTATCGGGGTTTTTTCTTTTGCCGTTTTAACAGCTTTTTGCCGTTTGACCCCTACTTTTACCCCTACCAGCATTTTTTAGGCCTGTTTTTGACCTTTCTCAACAGCTATCATGCCCGCCCGCTTGGTGGTCATGTCCGTATGCACATACTGCTGCATTGTGAAGGCAACATTGGTATGCCCGATAATCTCCGCGAGGGTTCGCAAGTCTGCGCCGGATCGGACCCAGTTAGTGGCAAAAGTATGCCTTAGTGCATGCAGTCCTCGGCTGGGGAGTCCTGCTTTTTGCAGACAGAACCGCAATGTCCGGGCTAGGTTTGTCCGCTCATATACTGTTCCGACCTCAGTGGCGAATACTGGTGTATTCCCTTCGCCTGGTGTGCTGCCCAACCATTCAGTTCCAGCAGATAAACGAGTTGCGATTTGTGCTTTCTTTTGCTCATCAAGCAGTTCCAGCATAGTATCAGTAAGGGGAATGGTCCGCTTTCCTGCTTTCGTCTTGGGTGGCGCAAGGACCAGCTTCTGTGTCTTGCTAGCGGCAACCTTTATATACTGAGCGCCTTGGCGGATAGTGAAGGAATCTGCATCAATATCAGACCAGCGCAGGCCGCAGAGTTCAGAAGCCCGCAAGCCCGAGCCCAGGATAAAGCGCAGCGCCCTGCCCTGGGTATTGTTTGGCAGGGCGGCCAGGAGTGTATGCTGCTCGTCCGGGGTGAGGTAGGCGATCTCTTTTCCCTCCAGTTTAGGCATTTTAATATTCTCAAGCACATTCCGCAAGAGTAAGCCGTTTTCAACTGCCTGCTTGATGGCGCCCTGCAGTGGTGCGATGTGCTTCCTGATACTGGCGGGCGAAAAGCCCTTTTTACACTGGGCGTTGATGAAGGCCTGGACATGATCGGGCCGCAGCTTAGACAGCCGGATTCTTCCCAGCGCGGGGATCAAGTGCAGACGGATGCTATCTCGGTGTCCTGCTGCAGTGGTAGGCCGCCAGCGCAGGGAGCCATAAGCCTCATACCAGGTGTCAAGCCACTGCTTGACAGTCAGGTCAGAAGGCTCAATATACATGTTTTTATCGACCTGTACCTGCATTTCCTTCATCTTTGCCTGTACATCACCCTGGGAAGCACCATAAAGGCTTTTCCTTAACTGCTTGCCATTGGACTGGTAGCCTACAGTTACTCTGGCCTCCCAACGGCCATCAGGCCGCTGGCGGATTGTTCCGTCATTGTTCCCACGCTTCTTAGCCACGCTGGTCTCCTTCCTTTTCTAGATCCGCAATCTCATTATTAAGGCTGTTCAAATCTATAATCTTCTTATCTCTTGCTTGCTGCAGCCTGAACAGTCGCGAGTAATTCCTTGGATCAGCATCAAACGCTTCTTCCCTTCGAATAGCTGGGGGATAAGGAGCGAATGCAGATTCATCACCTTTTCGTATCGCATGAATGATAAGCTGCAGCCTATGGAATAGAATTGAAATATAACTATCCGGTGAAAGCTCGGCAAGGTAGAAATTGCCATCATCAGATAGAATTGCACTTTCATAATAACCAGGCTCTTTTTGTCGAACTCTCATCATCAAGGAAAGGATATTGAGAAGGGAACTATTAGCGAGAGCCTTACTCAGTGCATCACAGTTTCCGGCGGTTTTTGTTTCATTACCTACAAAATGATCGTCTACTTTGAATTGTTTCAAAGCTTCAATGGCAGCTTGGGATAGTCCAGTTGCCCGATAGATATCAATATATGGAGCTTCCCGTCCATAAATAAGATAATCCACCGTTACGCCAAAATAATCCGCAATCTCTTGCAAGTCTCCCGCTTTTAGCTCACGTTGCCCTCTTTCCCACATGTTTAAACTTGACCGATTCGTATTAAGGGCTCCTGCCAATTCCTCCTGGGTTAGCTTATCGCGTTTACGCAGGTCAGTGATTCGCTTCCCAATTCCTTGCTTTGGTTGTTGTGCCATTTTTCCCTCCTGCTGCAGTCCTTCACTAATTCGTGCCATTCCTTATTTTTGACACATGATATGGTTGTGTTGCGTCTGATGCGGCTATATAATAGCCAGTGTCTTGATGTGTCAAATATAAACTCTGGCACTACTAATGTCAAGAGCAAAGGAGACAGAATCATGGATAAGATGTTTCTCAGTGTGAAAGAAGCTCAAGAAGTCTTTGGGATCTCAATAGGTAAAATGTATGATCTGACCAGGCAGAAGGATTTTCCTGTTGTTCGAGTGAACAAGAGGGTGCTCATCCCCATTGTCCAGCTGGAAGCCTGGATTGCTGATCAGGCAGAAGGGCCCAAACCGGAGGGGGAGTAAATGCCAATCGTTGATAGTGCGCTGGAGCTCGCGCAGGTTGGCTTTCGTGTGTTTCTAGTGCATGGGATCAGAGACGGGCATTGCACATGCGGAAAACCAGGCTGCAGTTCCCCTGGAAAGCATCCCATTGCAAGAGGATGGCAAAGGACTGCTTCATCAGATGAAGCGGCTGTCCGGGCATTATGGAAAGGCCAACCTGATGCAAACATTGGATTAGTAACCGGAGCGGGGCTTTCCATTATTGATTTAGACGGAGCAGACGGCTTGGAAACTCTAAGAAAGTGGGAAGCTGAGCATGGGCCCCTGCCTTTGACATGCGAGGTGCAGACCGGAGGAGGAGGAAGGCACCTATTCTATCAATCCGAGGAACGGATCCCCAATTCTGTCCGAAAACTTGGAGGTGGCGTTGACGTTAGGGGAGAAGGCGGCTATGTGGTTGCTCCAGGAAGCGCACATATCAGCGGGGGTAGCTATACCTGGAGGCCTGGACACTCGCCAAAAGATGTTCCTATAGCACCACTCCCTGACTTCATTAAAAAACTAATGAAGACCGCAACAAAAGACGAAAAGCCTCCCATTCCATCATTCAATGGACAGATAGCAAAAGGTGAGCGAAACAATGCACTTTTCAGGTATGGTTGGGCACTTCGGCATAATGGATGGAAAATGCGGATGATCAACAGGGAGCTTCAGAAACAAAACACTGAAAAATGCAATCCACCCATGAGCAAGGCTGAGGTCCTGGCGATCATCGACTCCGTAGACCGCTACAAGCGCGGAGACGGAGGGGAGGACTTTGCTGACATTGGCGGGACAATTACAGCAGCAGAGCTGCAGGAGAAGGACCTTCCTCCTGTACGCTGGATTGTTGATAGGCTATTGCCACAAGGGCTGGCGATCCTGGCCTCAGCACCAAAGTTTGGCAAGTCCTGGATGGCGCTGGAGCTATCAATATCAGTGGCTCTTGGGGTTCCCTTTCTGGACTTTAATACAAGCAAAAATGGTGTACTATATCTAGCCCTGGAGGATAGCGAGAATAGGCTGAAAAGCCGTTTGGATGCCCTGATGCGGAATCACGGAGGCTTCTCGTCTACGAATCTCTGTTTAAGGACGAAAGCGCCAACCATCGGCACCGGACTCATGGATCTGCTGGAATTGCACCTGGGCGATCATCCTGACTGTCAGCTCATCATCATTGATACGCTTCAAAAAATTCGGGATGGTGCATTAACCAACAAAGAAGGTGCATACCAAACCGATTATCGTGAAATCGGTGCACTGAAAACCTTTGCAGATAAACACAGCATAGCCCTGCTGCTAATCCACCACCTGCGCAAAATGGGCGATGATTTCGATGTGATGGCGCGGATTTCCGGCACTACCGGGGTCACCGGCGCTGCAGATACACTTATGGTGCTGTCCCGCAAGCGCCGAATGGATCAGGAGACCACGCTCAGCCTCACCGGCCGTGACGTTGAGGCGGAAGAATACTCCATCGCCTTCGATAAGGAGGCCAAGTGCTGGCGGATGCGAGGCAGCTGCGGGGACGTTGAAGCGCAGCAGGCTGCAGACAGGTACGCAAAGAACCCGATAGTGAAAACCATCAAGGCACTGCTGACGAAAACCGAAACCTGGGAAGGCACGATGACTGAGCTGGCGGGGGAACTGGCAGCACGCGAAGGCGAGGGCTATGATGTTAGTACACTGGGGAAACAGCTCATGGCCTTAGCCCCTGAGCTTGGTAAACGGGATAGCATCATCCACCAGCCGCCCGAAAAAGGTGGGAGAACGGGTCGGGTCCATCATATAGGGAGGGCAGAATTATGAGTTTACTCTAACATACGTGTTCCTCCTGTTCCTCCCGTTCCCGTGTTCCGGGGGTGGAACAGCAGGACCAGCAGAGACCTTGGCCCTTATAGTAACAACAACGAAAAACATGTACCACTTAAAACTCCTTATGTCTGGTCAGTTTGGCTCCTGGGAACACCAGGAACACCAGGAACACGTGGAACACCAGTGTTAGAGAAAGCGGAATAAAAGTGCACGCACTCCCGTTCCTACAACTCGTTCAATCAACTCCCGAGCAAAGTGGGAAAGGAGCATACTATGAAACCGAGCACCTACCCAAACGAAGCATTCACCCGAAGCGTTCATGAAGATGCATTACAGGCCGCTGGAGCCGCACCGACGCCTGCAGAAACTACGATTGAATGCAATCGGCTTCAGGATTGGAATCAGCTAAATCGTGAAATCAAGTTTGATCTGTTGGAATACATCTACTGCAAATTTAAGCCGGGTATAACTGAGGCCCGACATTGGACGAGTTACGGCCTCAAGCATATGTACGAAGTTGTTAACACCTATGTTACCAATGGACAGTTCAAAGCGGCTATGCTGCTGAGCGGGTACCTGCCTGTTCACCCTGAATATCTTAACTGGACATTCCAAATCTCCCCAGTGTTTCGCTGTATCAAAAACGCAACGAGGGGCATTGAAACCATGAAACTGGGGAGTTCACGCCGCCTAACCGAGCAATACCGCTGCTCAGACCAAGGGCAAAAATTGATTGCCCGATTGGAAGCCCTGGCAGACTTCAACTTCCCAGAACAATAAAAAGAACCGCCCTTCCAGACTCCGTATTGCTGTAAATCATACGCTGGAGGGGCAGTTTTTTATAACCATAAATGAATATATGGCCATTAATCAAATGATTTTATCATTCTCATATAGTCTCTGTTAAAGCTGCCCTGCACTAAAGCCAGTTCTATTTCCTTATAAGCATAGAACATGCCAAGATCAAACAGCATGCCATACAGAAAATGAGTTGTTTCCTGAGGAATTTGATTATTAAGGTAGTAAAATCTCCTAATATACTGTTTTGTATATCTTATCCTTGCATCTAGTATCTCTGTTGCTAAATTGATATCAGAAAAATCATATCCAAGTCCCCAAATGATTGGATGATATCCTTGCTCTGATGTTATTCCAGACCATAGCATAGCCTCGTCCTTCATGAACTCATAATTGATACTTTCAATGATATCGTATGGAAAATTCATCATACAGTTTTGATGGGGAAAACCCTTTAAGGCCGTAGTGAATGAATACAAAAAACAACAGATAGCTTTTTCCGGGATCGTCTCCTGATCTTGAGGCCTAAGCAGCTCGATGTAATCTGCCTTTTTCATCAGCAATGCATCATAATAAATGAAAGATACCTTCAAACGGTAAATATGTGGGTTATCAATTAGCTTTTGTCGGTTCAGCTGCCTGAACTCAATTTTCAGCTCATATGGAACTTTTTTAAATCCCCAAACACCAAGTAGATTTGTAATAAGTGATCTCAAGCTACTTTCATCCTTTTTCTTGGATGACATAGCAATAACCTTAGGTACAGTCAATAATGCATAACCCAATGATTTGTCCATAAATCGTTTTTTCCTCGTGGTTTGTCAGTAACACACTTCATTATAACACAATTTTGAAATCAGATATTTATCCTTAAGTTTTTATCCTTACCATGTAGCGCGCATGTGTAAGCTGGCTGAAGCATACTGCTGGTTTCATTTGTCCCTGACAACTTATCGCACGACTTTCATAAGCACGACTGAACAGGCAGCGCTGTGGCTATTAGAAAGAGCGGGGGTATGCTGGGCTGCTCTTTCTTAATTACGCTTAATAAGTACAGCCAGATGAGCAACATCTATTACCGAACTGAAGCATTATGAGACTTGTCAGCTATTGATAGTTGATTCTGGGTAAACATATCAAAAACCTTGTATATTAGTATATTCTTTGACCATGCCGTTAATTGCGAAAAAGTAGTTTTGCTAAAATTAAATACAAACTTATCTCCATTTATCATACTAATTCGAATCGATGCAGTACTTGCTCTAGATATGTCGGTTAACATTTCTTTACCTACTAATCCGAGATGGAAAAAGTTGAATTCGGAATCAGGAACAAATCTGGGGGAATCGTATTGATATATTTTTTCCCCCACTGAAAGCTCTATTGACTTTAAAAATAATTCTTTTGATTTATCGCTTCCAATAGCGAGTATTGGTGACAAATCAATTACTGCTTTACCACCCATATGGAAACCAATATTAAACTCATTTTCAATAGGAACAAGAAAACCATAATCCCATTTCTTATCAAATTTATCGTAACTATAGCCTTTAAGTGCTTTTAATTGAGAGTGGTCGAAAGCTTTACTTGATCCGATCAAAAGACGATATTTTTGTGGATGCTGAATAGGAGAAGGCTTTAAAGTGGGTTTAGCTGTTGGTTTTGTTGTTGGTTTTAGGGTTGCGGTTGGTACAGGTGTGGATTTTGCTGAGGAATGGCTTGAAAGCCTAATTCGCTCTTTCAAATGGCTATTACTATATAGCTTAATGACTTCATCGATGCTAACAGCGAGATTGATGTTTTGTCCGTCTGTCAGGGTGGCAGTTGTGATCCCAATTACTTGCCCTTTATCACTAAACAGCGTTCCACCACTGCTGCCGGGTGATATCGGTGCTGTAAAATGGATATAGGAAATCCCTTCCTCTTCAAACAAGGCGCTGATATGCCCCAGGCTGACTGAGTTTTTCAAACCAAGCGGGCTGCCAATTGCAACAACCGGCTCGGCTCGCTTCAACTCTGTCTTGTCGATTAGTTTGAGCGGTAGCAGGTCTGTAGGTGAAAAAAACTCAAGGATGGCTATGTCTGTCTTGTGGTCTACGGCAATCAGTTTAGTGATCATGTATTGATTCCCGGCATCGCTTGTGCCGATGATCAGGTCTGCCTCTTCAATGATATGTTCGTTGGTCACAAGGGTAAAATTGTCGAAAGCTACGAATCCGCTACCTCTCCTTATCAATTCATTATTGGCATCATACACTTCCAGCATCAGGACAGATTGTGCGGCCTTGTTGATTGCGTCAACATCGTCTGCGAATGAAGAAGCAGAAACAGATACTGAGGCCGCCAGCAAGACACTTGCCAGGACAGCGGACATAATCTTGCGCTTTTTAATTTGCATTTTTTCCTCCAGCATCGAAAAGAAGCCTGGGGCGGAACACTAATCGAAATACCTTGTATTATGTTAGGTTTCAATTTCTGTTCTGTCAAGATAAACTGAAGGGTCATAATAAAGTATTCAATTTTGATTGTAAATAATTGAAATGCGAGCTATGATGGCTCTCTAAATGAAGAAGATAAAGCATCTGCTATTTGACAGGTTCAGTAAAACCGATTATTTATTTTGGCCTTCGTTTTCTTATTCTATTGAAGTCAGAAGGAAGCTCAATTGGTTAATGTGCTGGATTTATTCATCTTTTCTTCCGTTACAGTGCCTTCAAACACCAAAACAACCGACTTCTCATAAGTAATGTTTTCCACCTGCATCAAAACTGATTGTCCAAAGTTAGTCAGAAGAAGCTCAAACAAGTAAATAACTGTGGGAGGTAAGTTATAATGTGCTATTTGTTTTCTTTCACGTGTTTCAACGCTCGTGTCAGGTTTCGTGTCAGGTTTCGTGTCAGGACTCGCCCTTACTTCCATTTTCATATACAACTTCAAAATGATAACCTGTCGTGACAGCGATAAATTACCTTTTCCATCACGACTGTGTATGTTACAATAACAAAAACAATCAATTGAGGTGCTTATGCTCAGCTGGTCAGACATTGAAACCCGCGCTGTAGCTTTTGCTGCACGCTGGCGTAATTGCTCCGGGGATGAACGACAGTATGGGCAGAGTTTTGAAAAGGACTTCATGCACGTCTTTGGTGTTGATTGGCTTGATGGCCTTCACGAGTTTCAGTTGCATTTATTGGATGGCACACTTGCTTACGTGGATTACCTGCTGCCTGGGAAAATACTCATTGAGATGAAATCCCGCGGAAAATCCCTGGCCAAGGCTTACTCTAGAGCGATGGACTATGTCCATGCCTTAAAGCCGGAGGAAGTGCCCGCCCTGGTGATGGTGTGCGATTTTGATCAGGTGCAGGTGTACAACCTGAAAAAGGATCATCCCTACAAGGCTTTTCGGATCCGTCAGCTGAAGCATCACACCCGCATCTTCAGTCTGCTGGCAGGGTACGGCCCTCAAGAGGAGGAGCCGACAGAGATCGAGGTCAATACCGTTGCCTCCTACAAGATGGCACACATCCATGACGCGCTGAAGGAAAACGGCTACGCTGGGCATGAATTGGAAGTCTTCCTGGTACGCCTACTATTCTGTCTGTTCGCGGATGATACGGGCATCTTTGAGAAGGACAGCTTTCAGGCTTATATCAATGGCTCCCGAGAGGATGGCAGCGACCTGTCCATGCGCCTGAGTGAGCTGTTCTGGGTATTGAACACACCGGAAGGCCAGCGGATGAAAACGCTGTCAGACGAGCTGAAACGCTTCCGCTACATCAACGGCAGCATCTTCCGCGATGCACTGCCCCCGGCCAGTTTTGATCAGAAGATGCGTGAAGCGCTCATTGAGGTCAGCCGGGAATTTGATTGGACACAAATCTCCCCCTCTATCTTTGGCGCGATGTTCCAGGGAGTGATGGACCAGGACGCCCGGCGCGCGCTGGGGGCGCATTACACCTCCGCTGAGAACATTCATAAAGTCATCCGTCCGCTGTTTTTGGATATGCTCTATGATGAGTTTGAGAAGAGCAAATCCACCACGCGCGAACTGAATGCCTTTCAGGATAGGCTGGCCTCTCTCCACTTCCTGGATCCTGCCTGCGGCAGCGGAAATTTCCTGATTGTTACTTACCAAGAGCTGCGCAAGCTGGAGTTTGAGGTGCTCAAACTGCTGCACGAAGGGCACCAGATGGCAATGGTGGACACATTGGTGAAGGTGAAGCCCGGGCAGTTCTACGGCATTGAGATTGAGGACTTCCCCTGCCAGGTAGCGCAGCTGTCCATGCTTTTGATGAAGCATCTGATGGACCGGGAGCTGAGTGACCATTTCGGCGTGAACATCATTGACTTCCCGATCCGGGAAAATGCCAACATCGTCCGGGGCAATGCTCTGCGCCTGGACTGGAATGAAGTCTGCCCTGCAGAAAAGCTGGATTATGTTATAGGTAATCCGCCGTTTGTTGGTACTACATATCAAAGCATTGAACAAAAAGCTGATATGTCACATGTGTTCAAAGCAAACAAAACTACAGGAAACCTTGATTTAGTTGCCAGCTGGTTTCAACTTGCTTCAAATCTGATTGTATCGTATCCTCATATTCGTGCAGCATTTGTAGCCACAAACTCAATCTGTCAGGGCGAGCAGGTTGCAACACTTTGGGGGAATATTCTAAAATGTGGAGTAGAAATTCATTTTGCTTATCAGACGTTCAAATGGAATAATGAAGCTAAAAGCAAAGCTGCTGTGCATTGTGTGATTATTGGATTTGGTGCTCAATACTCAATAAACGAAAAAACACTATTTCTTTCTAATGGATCAGAAAAGCTATGTAACAATATCTCGCCATATTTGATCGATGCGCCATCAATAATCGTTACGCCTACTACCAGGTCAAAATGTGGTTATCCTCCCATGTCTCGAGGAAATCAACCCACTGATGGTGGTCATTTGATAATTGAAGCTAATGAATATGATTCCTTTATTGAAAAAGAACCAAATGCAAAAGACTACATTAAGCGTTTTATGGGAGCCAGAGAATTCCTGCATAATGAAAAAAGATACTGCTTATGGCTTGTTGGTTGCAGTATCAAAGAAATCAATGCAATGCCACTTGTGAAGGAACGTGTGCGCTTAGTAAAAGAAACGAGAGAAAATAGTAAAGATTCTGGAGCAAGAAGACTTGCGCAAAGGCCTTCAACATTCAGGGAAACAAATAATCCTCAAACTGCAATTGTGGTGCCGCTTGTTTCTTCAGAAAACAGAAGATACATACCAATGGGGTTCATTGATGATTCTATCATTGTCAGTAATCTATTAGGTATTATTCCTGATGGCTCAATTTTCCACTTTGGGACACTTATATCAAACGTACATATGGCATGGATGCGGACAGTTGCTGGTAGATTGAAGAGTGATTATCGCTATTCACAAGATATTGTCTATAATACTTTCATCTGGCCTGTTTACACTGAAGAACAGAAAATAAAAATAGAAAAGACAGCAATGAATATATTGGATGTTCGAAGCAGATATTCGAATTATTCATTGGCTGAATTGTATGACGAATTGATGATGCCTTACGACCTCCGACGAGCCCACCAGGATAACGATCGCGCAGTCTGGGAAGCCTACGGCCGCGCTTGGCCAATCGGGGATGAAAGCGCTTGTGTGGCGCACTTGATGAAGCTGTATCAGATCAATTGCACAGACGTAAAGAGAGATAGGTTATGAACCTCAACGAGTTTTTAACAGGTATAGTCAACAGCTCTGTGGGTCCAGTGATCTTTATTTGTGAAGGATGTAAATTCAGATTTCTCACTACTAACACAAATAGGATTGGGCGCGACAAAAATGTGTCGCTTATTCCTGATGAGTATGGATACTTACATGGACAAACACATGATGGACGAGCAATCCATATAAGTACGAAAAATGTGTTACAAATTCACTCAAAGAGAACTTTTCACGTAAGTCACTATTTCATTTCGTTTAAAAACCTTCAGGGTTCTGTATTACATTCTTTTCGTGGGTTGAGAGTAGAGAACGGCTCACTGCGAAGTGTCTTCAGGCCAAAGTCATCTCTGATGGAGAGAATAGAAAGCGGAATAAATGAAGAGACATGTAATGATATTCTATCAAGTAGTTTTAAGTTTTCCCAAACAAAAGCCACAATAAGGATCGGCACAAGAATTGTTGAGGAACGCTCTCAAAATGAAGGTGATAGAATAATCAGAAATGTGATGCTTGATTTATTATTTGAAAGTAGCCTTTTAATATCCGAATTTTCTGATGCGTTTAGTTGTATATTATCTTTGTGTCGATTTATGACCGGCAGACAAAATATTGGTTTTGAAAAGATTTCCTTGTTAATAGAATCAGAGAATTCCGATGTCAGTTTTCCTACAGCTTATATATGTTGTCATATGGATAATTCCGAGCTTTACACGACCAGACCCCTACATGAGTGTATCCAATTTTCTGACATCGCCGATGATGTAGGAAAACTTGCAGAATTCTTTTATCTTCACAAAAAGGACTCAGCATTTTTGGGGATGGAATTTCTGCCTCCTGATGATTCTATGATTCATGTTATGTCCAATTCAATAGTTAGAAATATAGTTATTTCATTTGAAAACGCCGCTAAACTGGATGGTCTAAATGCTTGTGATAATCAACTGACTGATAAACTTACCGAATATCTTGAAACGGCAATGAATAATCATATGAATAGCTCAGAAGGTCTTCCTGACCATACGATTTATACAAAGATGAAAAACAGATTGAAGGATCGAAACCGATCGCTACCAGAACAAATCAAGGTAGCCAATCACAAATTTATAAGATTGATGGAATTTGTTGTTGTTCCAACAGAATACAAGCTGAACCAAAAGAGTATAAAAGCGCTTGTAAATTATCGTCACGATTCTATGCATGGCAGAATTGGAAATAGAGATGATCTGGTTTGTTTTGCTGCATATCAGGTAGTAGCACTAATATATTGTTGTATTCTCGATGCAGCAAAAATCTCCAATAACGTCATTGAGAAAGTAATGCAGAAAGGTGTATATAGACCATAAATTTCAATATATTCTTTGAGAATTAAACCATCCTAAGACGTGTCATGATCAAGTGTTCAACCGCGTATCGGGAGATGTGGGTGACGGATTTTTTGATAATCAAGTCATCTTCCCATCAGAAATGATAGCGCTTGCGTGGGGCATATGGTGAAGTTGTATCAATTGAATGTTCAACACTGAACTGACACCTCTAACGGCAGAACATCAATGAAAGGATAAGAAATAGTATGAACTGCTCTAAGTTTACCAGACAATTCTGGCGTCAGTACATTATGTTGGAGAAGGAGTTTGCGTCAACAGAACAATTTGTTACGCTGCATCCAGATAATTCCAATACGTTTTCATCTGCATATAGTAAATTGCTTCTGCAAATTGGCAGCGAAGTTGATATTGTCGCAAAAGTGCTTTGCCAAATCCATGAGCCAACATTTTCTGGTGACAATATTAATCAGTATATGACAAAGCTCTTAAGCGTATACCCTGATTTTGAGATTATTCAAGTAGAGGTAATTAACACTGGCATAATAGTTGAACCTTGGAAAGATTGGTCGATTAAATCACCGTCTTGGTGGACTGTTTACAATAAAGTAAAACATGATAGAACAAAGACGGGATCCGTAGATAGTGTACAAAAAGAATACTATAAATTTGCCAATCAGAATTACACTTTATCTGCATTATCGGGTTTGTTTCAATTATTGATTTATTCATATTATCAGTTATCTGTGCAAGAAGGAAAGAGAATACCCGTACCGCTTCCTGGTTCTAGAATACTAAAACTAAACGGCTCTCATTGGAGTGATATGCAATTTATTGGCGACGATAGGTTTTATCTAGATAATGGCCACCAGATTCTGGAAACACCGGATTTTCCGTATTAGCAATTTTTTCTTTAGGAGTAAAGTAAACATCCAACTTTATTATTGATTGATCCTATAAAGAAAAGAATTCTTAACAAGCTTCTTTCCTGTCTATACTGATTCTATACTGATTAAAAAAAGAGCAGGCTTGTGATAGCCTGCCCCCGCCGTGGTACTGTTCTCGTTCAGTCTGTCAGCTCATGGCATTTTTGCCAAAATGCCTGATGGTCTGGGATGCCTTGGAAAGATGCTGTCATGGTCTTTCCCTTTCTCCCCGCCTATTGTCCAGCCGGGCGGGGGCAGCTCGGTCCTTTACGCGATTGTGAAGCGCCTGGTGATAGTGGACGTCATGAAGTGCTCGGCCAGGTCCGGCATGGCCTTCTTGAAGGCCGAAGCGTCAAAGCGAAGGGATGTGATGGACTTCCAGGTGAGGCGGAATGATCCGGCTGTGATGGTCTCAGCGCCTTGTGCGGTCATGTGCGCTTTGATCTCATCTTCAATAGTTTCAGCCTCCGACTGCAGCTCGCTGATCATGGAGCGGAGCTCATGTAGGTCCTTTGCTTTGTTTGTCAGTTCATTGATGATCATTTTTGATCCTCCCTATTCTATTCTGGTTGAGGTGGGCGGGATCCTTCGTGACTATTGCCAGCGCTTGGCTCAAAGGGATGATCTCCGCCGCTTTAGTGAAGCATTTTCTTGCTTCCCCTACTCCAGTGCTCTGATCATAACATACTGGTACCATGATGTATATTGGCAGAAGTTACAGAATACTGGTACCAATATTTGGAAGATATTACATACTGGTACCACCATATAATTTGTGTTATAGTATTGCTATAAAAAGGAGGTGAAACAATGGCAAAAACAAAGACCTCAAACACAGTGAAAGACCGCTACAATAGGAAGGTCTATGATGATCTGCGCATCCGGCTCCCAAAAGGGCAGAGGGCTACAGTGCAGCAGGCTGCTGACAGCGCGGGGGAAAGTGTCAATGAGTACACAAGCCGCGCCCTGCTGCAAAGAATAGGCCTGGATGAATGGCCACAAGCGGACAGCACCAAGGAAGAAAAGACTGCGCCACCTCTGCCCTGCCTAAGCATGGACCAGGCACCAGGGCGAGGAAGCACAGCAAAGGCGAGCTGTATCAGAAATAGACAGGGATCAAGATGAAGGCAAGCCTCTTCATCACGGCAAAGCTGAGAGCATCCACTTGCATGCCCGTGTTTGCCCAAAAGCAGCCTATTCCTTGCGTTTTACTAGTAAACCCGTAATTATGGCTATCTCAGTAGAGGTGCCTCTAATGGCCTCAGAATGGCATATGCACGCGACCTCTTCCCTGCTTACGGTATAGGTGCTATGGTGAAGGAGCATAGCGCGGGCGAGCTGATAAGACTGGCAGCGCAGCTCCTTCATCATACAGCGAGCAGCAGAGACGCGCAGCGCGCATCTGCACGTGGCACAATACCTCACAAGGGGGGGAGACACCGGGGGGATAACCCGAGGCTGGGACTCCAGGACGATTCATCCCCTATACTTAAGCCTTAGCGCCCGTGTTTACAGACCCCCGGGGGAGTGGAAGGATTTTGATCTTCGAAAGCCCTGACTGAAAGCTGTTTTACAAAAAGGAGGTGCGGGGATTTGAAAAAGTCTTATGGACCGGAAGATCATGAACGGGCGGCTCGGCTGCTCTTCGAGGGATATAGAACCTCTCAAGTTGCCTGGGAAATCGGCGTTCACCGGGGAACAATTTGGCGCTGGAGTAAGACAGAAGCTTTCCAGCAGGCTTACGAGCAAGCGCTTACGTCATATAAATCAATATGCTTGGATGCATATTTGGAGAGACAGGAAGCTCTGCTCCAAGATAGCAATCCATTTATAGCCAGGAAAGCAGCTGCAGGCATTATAAAAAGGCTTGAGAAGTATATTTTCGGCGGCTGACCGCGACATCTTCACCCACCCCCCCCGGGGTATCGTCTCCGAAAGCATACTGAGTAGCTTCACATAGAGTATCTGCAGTCTATATGGATGAGTGTTTTCTGCCTTGTTATGTAAGGCATTCCAACAGATTCAACGATAAGAACAGCAAGCAAATGTGCTCCCAATACAAAGGCTGGAAATATCGCCATCAAAGCATTTTCCGCATTTTCCCGGCTTGATATGACCAAGTTTGAAAAGCTCGCCACATTCAGGCGAGCTTTTTCTACTATCAACCTTTTGACTACTTTACCGACTACACAACTGACTATAAAGCCAATTTCTCGTGGCATTTTTTGACCCCTATTTTTACCCCTACGCGCTTAGTACACGGTAGTGCTAGATGATATAGGATACCACAAAAAGTGTTGATTTCACTTCTTTAATTCAACTTTACTCAACTGGCTTCAGCAGCCTAAACCGCATTGGTAAGGATGAGGTCATGGGTTCGAGTCCCATCATCAGCTCCAGACAGAACCCCCGTCATCTTTTGAAGATCCCGGGGGTTTTTGCGATTTCCTGCAGCCATGGATGAATGAGTAGCGCTGAACACTATGTAGTATTGGATACGCCGGTATTAAAAGCGGAAAAAAGCAAAATCAACCCAGGTTTTGAATCATTTCAGTCAATTTAGCGACACCGACCGCATAACCATAGGAATTGTCCAGTGTATAATCTGCGCAGGCAT
>CAYGHY010000054.1:0-16019 GCA_964349435.1 uncultured Oscillospiraceae bacterium | reverse complement strand
ATATTGTAAAGTATTACATTTGTATTACATTAAAAATACCCTAAAAGTACCTCTTGAGGAAACGAATAAATATTACAATAAAACAACCGAGGAGGTTTTCGTATGAAAAAGATTTTGAGCATTATCATCGCAATTGTTTTTTTAATGACCGTATTCATAGGAACAGCTTTTGCAGGCTCAGGCAAGAAGTATAACGAAAAAAGCAATGCTAAGGCAGATTTACACTATGATAAAAAAGACGATAAAAAAGACGATGATGAAGACGATGATGATGATGAAGAAGACGCTGATTCTAAGCTTGAGGACATGCAGGAAGATCTAATGCGCGATGTAGCAAATCTAAAAAAGAAGTACCGCGACAAAAACATTACAGTTTTTGCAAATGGGCAAGAAATTATTACGGAGTCTCCGATAATAAAAAATGGCCGATTGCTGCTCCCGATTAAGGCAATTACAAAAGGACTCAAAGCCAGCTACACCTATGATGACAAAACCGGTGTAATAGTCATTACCAAAGGCGATATAAAGGTCACTTTGCAGACCGGCAATAATGTAGCGGTCGTAAACAATACCAAGCTTAATTTGGAATACAGGGTTGAGTTTCAAAGAAAGAATGGCGAAATTATTCCATTGGGACTTCTGACAAATCTTCTCAAAGGGAAGGTTGTATACAACAAAGTGTATGATAATGGAAAAGTAAAGGATGGGGTTGTAAGTATCAACGATAATACGACAGGCTCAGCTCTTGAACAGTTTAACTATGCAGGTGTATGGAGCTATGGTTCACAGGAGGGTGCCCACGGCAGGGATAACCACTGGTCTTCAACGACGGGGTCAAGCCTTCAGGTGAAGTTTATTGGAACAAAAATCAAGCTGTATGGGGCAAAGGCTCCAAACCACGGCATTGCCCACATATCAATTAATGGTGCCACTGCTGCGATCGCAGACTACTATAGTGATATACGAAGGGATAATACTCTCATATATGAAAGCCCGAATCTTGACACGAACAAAGAACATGTGCTTACAGTGATAGTCACCGGACTGAAGAATACCAGCTCTTCAGGCATTACAATAACAGCCGACAGAGTTGAGGTAACAAGGGCGGATACATCTAATCTGGCACTTAACAAGACAGTAGCGGCGTCGAGCATATTATTTGACGGTACAACAAGCCATGCTGCCATAAAAGCAGTGGATGGCACAGCTGATACACGCTGGTCAAGTGTGTTTACTGATCAGGAATGGATCAGTGTGGATCTTGGCAGCTTAATGGATGTAGCCAAAGTAAAGTTGAAATGGGAAACTGCGTTTGGAAGGAGTTATGTAATACAATTATCTGCAGACGGAACAAATTGGTCAAATGCAGCATCAGTCACAAATGGAGATGGCGGAGTGGATGAAATTGCATTTACCAGCGCAAAGGCGAGATATGTCAGGATGCTCGGTGTGCAAAGGGCTACAGCATACGGGTACTCGCTGTACGAATTTGAGGTGTATTCAAAGTAGAGGCTGAGCTTTAAAAAAGCTTTAAATATCATATCGCAGCTTAGCTGCAAACTAAGGATCGGCTGATATTTTTCTTCCGATTCTTTTCTGTGGAATGGACTTCGATTATGGATGAAAACGATTTGTTTTGACATTAAACAGTGTTTGTAGTATACTGAAATGTGTGGGCTGGGACAGATTATCAATTTCTTCCATTACACTAATTATCTAGAAGCATGATTTATAAATATTTATTGCTGATGGTCATTTGAGAGGCAAATCTGACCATAATCATGAGGGACTCAGTGTCCCTGAGATTTTATCAAATCGTTCTTGACGACTGACAGGCTGAAACCTTTTGATTCGCCGAACGATAACTTACAAATGACAATCACATTTGTGAAGAATAACTCTAGAAGGCCCATTTGGAGGAGCTGTTATGTTTAATGTTGGTGACAGGATCGTTTACCCGATGCATGGCGCGGGAGTGATCGAGTCAATTGAGGAACGGGAAATACTTGGAAATAAACAGAAGTATTATGTGATGAAGATGCCCGTTGGTGACATGAAAGTATTGATACCTACACGTAATGTCGGTGATGTTGGGATTAGAGAAATTATTGACAGCTGCGATGTGGACAAGGTCTATGAGATATTGCAGGATCAAAGCGTTAATGTTACAAATAACTGGAATAGACGATATCGTGAAAATATGATAAAAATAAAAAGCGGGGATATTTATGAAGTGGCTGATGTTGTAAGGACGCTTATGATAAGGGAACGGGAAAAGGGATTGTCGACAGGAGAGAGAAAAATGCTGAACAGCGCCAGACAGATAATGGTAAGTGAGCTTGTTCTGGCAGGAGACACCGACCAAATTGAGATAGAAACGATTATAAACGATTTCCTCAGAATTTAGTATTTAACCGCAGATGACCGGAGAATATTATTTACAGGGGAGCTAAATAAAGTGTTGAATAATATAATCAAATTATCATTTGCATCTGTAGGCGCCGTAACAGGCATTACACTGACAAGGACTTTTTTCATATACCAGCTGCCAGGTACAACACCGGAGCTTAAAGCTGCAGCTTACATTGTAGTTACGGCAGCTATATCTTTTGTTTTCTACTCCACAGGCAATAGAATAATAGAAATGGTTATGACCTATCTCGACAAGATGGAGTCTTTCCTGCAGAAGCTTACCCTTTATGAGCTGGTCGTGAGTTCTATCGGCCTCATCGTGGGGCTTGTGGTTGCCAATCTTGTTACCATACCCATAAAAGACATAGCGATAATAGGTACGCCGGTTTCAATTGCAGCAAATATTTTGTTCAGTTGTGTCGGTATTGCTGTGGCGGCAGGCAAGAAGAATGAAAACATTTTTGAATCCGTCAAAAGCAGAACTTCAAGCACCGGGAAAGCGTCCGGCCAGCCGGATCTTAAAATACTGGATACCAGTGTTATCATCGATGGCAGGATTGTGGACGTATGCAGAAGCGGTTTCATTGAAGGAGAACTTGTAATACCTAGCTTCGTACTTGAGGAACTCAGACATATAGCGGATTCCCAGGACTCTATGAAACGCAGCCGCGGCAGACGCGGACTTGATGTGTTGAATACAATTCAGAAAGACCTGGAATTTCCAGTCAGGATAGAAAATGTCGAAGTCAGTTCCGACTCCGAGGTTGACAGTGCGCTTTTAAAGCTTGCTCAAAAGCTGGGGGGGAGGATTCTGACAATAGACATGAATCTCAACAAAGTGGCTAATTTCCAGGGTGTACCGGTGTTGAATATCAATGAATTGGCTAACGCAGTAAAGCCAATAGCGCTGCCCGGCGAAGAAATGACAGTTCAGGTTATAAAGGACGGCAAGGAAAATGGTCAAGGCATCGGGTATCTTGATGATGGAACAATGATTGTAATAGATGGGGGCAGGAGGCATATAGGTGAAAGCCTGAATGTAACTGTAACAAGCATACTTCAGACCGCAGCAGGCCGTATGATATTTGCAAAACCCAAATACACTATTGAGAGAGTTATTTAATTCTCAGCTGCATGTGCTTAAGTATGGTGTTGGTATTTGCAGCAGTTTGAAAGTGGCTTGATATATGTAGGACTGAAATGGGGGATCAAAACCCCATTTTTATTTTAGAAGATAAAATGTCTCAAGAGATGTTGCAGCCTATTCCTGGATATTCAGACATTGGAGGATTTAAAACGTATGTATGGTAGCAGAAAAAGCATGGTAAGCGTAGTGATTGCAGCGGCGGGGAAAGGCTTGCGCATGGGCAATGATAGGAATAAGCAATATGAGGAGGTGCTGGGGAAGCCGATTTTGGCCAGAACGATACAAACGTTTGAGGATTGCAGTCTGGTGGATGAGATTATTATAACTGTTGGTGAGTCCGAGGTTGAGTATTGCAAAGAGAATATTGTTGGGAAATATAAATTTGACAAGGTCAAGGCCGTTGTTACTGGGGGAGCGACCAGACAACGGTCGGTATACAACGGACTTGCGATGGTATCTTCCGACTGCAGTATTGTAGTGATACATGATGGAGCAAGACCGTTCATTGATGAAAAAACCATATATGCATGCATTGATACGGCGGAAGAGTATGGTGCGGCCTGTGCAGCTGTACCGGTGAAGGATACCATCAAGCGTGCCGATGCAGAGGGATGCGTAGACGAAACACTTGACAGAAGCAGTCTGTGGTCTATACAGACGCCTCAGGCATTTCAATACGACCTCATACTGGAGGCTCACCGCAAAGCCGGCAGCGAAGGTTTTGAAGGTACAGATGATGCAGTACTGGCAGAGAGGCTTGAGAAAAAGGTAAAGCTTGTTATGTGCAGTTATAATAATATAAAAATAACCACAAAAGAGGATTTAACCATAGCTGAATCTATCTGCAAATACCATATGAAAGGATATAAAGAATGGTAGAGGTAAAAGAGCTCGAGAAAAAATTTGGCGCCTTTACAGCGGTTGATAAAATCAGTTTTCAGGTGGATAAGGGCGAAATTTTCGGATTGTTGGGCGAAAACGGGGCAGGGAAAACGACGACACTCCGCATGCTGGCCACCATGCTGCAACCGACTTCCGGATATGCAACGCTGGGGGGGCGTGACGTTACGAAGGAACCGGAAAAAGTAAGAGCACATATAGGTATTTTATTCGGGGGTGAGTCCGGACTTTATGACAGGCTTACGGCATCGGAGAATATTTCCTATTTCGGCGAACTGAATGGTATGGACAGGGCAGCGGTAAATGAAAGAATCCGGCAACTGGCAGCTGCCTTTGACATGCAGGACATCATGGACAGGAGGGCATCTAAACTCTCGAAGGGCATGAAACAGAAGGTGTCTTTTGCCCGCTCGATTATACATAACCCTGACGTCATGCTTTTTGATGAGCCGACATCAGGCCTTGATGTCGGTGCTACCAGAGAAGTACACGCATTTATCCTTAATTGTAAAGCTGAAGGGAAAACCATCTTGTTTTCAAGCCACTCTATGGGGGAAGTCGACAAGCTATGTGATCGGATAGGCATCATTCATAAAGGAAGGCTTGTTGAAACAGGCTCGGTGGAAGGGCTTAAAGAAAAGTATGGCAACGATAATCTGGAAGAAATTTTTATCAGATTGGCGGGTGCAAAATGAAACTAAAGCATACATTGATTGTCTTCAAAAAAGAAGTAAAAGATTTGATCCGTGATAGAAGGACAATATTTACAAGCATATTGATCCCAATGCTGATTATTCCGTTAATAAACATTATCATGGGTGGCGGTGTAGAAAAATTTACGAAGGATCTGAATGAAAATGTGACGGTAACGCTCTCTCGGGCTTCTAACAATTCAGAAGTGAAGCAATTGGTACAGGAGAAGCTTTTAAAGGGAAATCCCAATTTGAAACTGGTAGAGGTGGATGACCCAGCTGAGGCGCTAAAAAATGAGCAAGTCAGATGCATCCTTGATTTTGAAGATGGTTTTGCAGAAAAGTTGAAAGTGGGCAGGCCATTTAAAATCACATTGCAGTACGACGAGTCGAAAACTAAGTCCCAGGCAAGTGTCGACATTGTTTCCCAAGCGATAGAACAATTTAAGGTTAAAATAGTCGGCGAAAGAATTGCTGCGCTGGGGCTTGACAAGGATATACTTGAGCCTGTTGTGATAGAGCGCAGCAATGTAGCTGAGGGTGGTCAAGGCAGTAATATGATGCTTTTGATGTTCCTGCCGATGATGATAGGACTATTGGTATCCATCGGAGGGATACCGGCGGCTACTGATTTGGTGGCAGGTGAGAAGGAACGCAACACTTTTGAGGCTCTCCTTACTACAATGCCCAGCAGGGGATCATTGCTGATGGGTAAATATCTGGCAGTCACGTTGTTTTCCTTTGTAAGCGTTGTTGCGATTGTTACGGGTATGGTAATCGGCTACTTGATTAATCCAAACTCGCTGACAATGGGTGTTGACTCGCAGATTTCCGGTTTTGAAGCACAGCCTCTGGCAGTTGTGCTGGCACTGGTTATCACAATAGCACTTGGAATGACTTTTTCCGGACTTCAAATAGCCCTCAGTGCCTTTGCAAGGTCTTATAAAGAGGCTCAGACCTACTTGTCGTTTCTTATGATTGCAGCCATGATTCCCGGATATGCTACCATGTTCTTGCAGCCGGGCGACTTACAAACATTTATGTTCGCGCTGCCTGTATTAAATACCATTTCCGCTTTCAAAATGATTTTGGGCGGCGTGGTCAATTACACTAATTTACTGCTGGCACTTATTACTTCAGTAGTATTTGTAGCAGTTACTCTGTGGATTGCCGCATCCCTCTTCAAAAAAGAAAAGATACTTTTCAGAAGTTAGTTTGCTTTAGCGTCAGAAGGGGACAGTACTCTGCAATGGTATTTGCAGGACTGCCCCCTTATCTTAAATCACAGTAATAATGCTGAATACCTGTATGCCGAGGCCTTGCCCGAACTGAGTAAGGCCTTCTCCAGTTGTTGCTGTAATGCCGATACAGTATTCGGGAATGTCCAGAAGCATGGACAAATTCTGCCTTATCTCGTCTAGTCTGGGAGTTATCTTAGGCTTTAAGCATTCGATTGATATGGAAAGATGGACGATCCTGCTTTCGTTCAGGTGTTTTAAAGCTTCGCGAAGGTATACGCTGCTGTCAGTAATGCCCTGCTTCAGGCATAATTCGTCGCTTACCCCGCCGAGGATGTTTACGCAGGTAACGCCGGAGATGGCATTTGTAATGGAATGCAGTATGACATCGGCATCACTGTTACCCTTCAAAGGGGGCTCCCCGTCAAATATAATCCCGCCCAATACCAGCGTCTTTTCACTGTCTTCAAAATCAAATTTATGGCTGTCCTGCCCAATGCCTACTTTCATGTCAGCTTTCTCACATTTAATCCCCTGTGGTTCTTAATGCTGACATTATATTACTGAGTGCCACATTTGTCAAAATAATAATTGAGCAAATGATAATTGAGCAGCTTCAGTCCGCAGTAAATCGGTATATTGTTGAATGCTTATACTGCTCCCCTGCCTTAAGTATTGGAGACGGAAATTCCGGACGATTTACAGAGTCTGGGAAATACTGCGTCTCAAGGCAAAGTGCGGCGTACTTCTTATAAACAGCTCCTGCCTTGTATGGTCTGGAGTCGAAAGAGTTATTACTGGTAAAGAGCTGAACCCCCGGCTTTGTTGTATGTACTTCCATCAATCTTCCGCTGACGGGATCATAAACTTCCCCGGCCTTCCAGGAAATATCGCCGGCTCGGTCAAATACCCAGTTGTGGTCATATCCCCCGGCCATTTCCAGCTGTTCATCATTGTCAAAAATTCTTTGCCCGATTGGCAGCCGTTTCTTGAAATCCATCGGAGTACCTATTACATTTCTCAGCTCGCCTGTTGGAATCAGCCCCTTGTCTGTAGGAGTAAAGCTTGTTGCATTCAGCTGCAGCTCATGCTTCAGGATATCACCGGATGCGTGGCCTGATAGATTGAAATAAGAGTGATTCGTTAGGTTTGCCACAGTATCTTTATCTGTTTCTGCGAAATAATCAATTCTCAGAGCATTATCATCAGTAAGACTATAGATGACAGTTACATTGATATTGCCCGGATAATTTTCTTCTCCATCACAGCTAATGTAGGTAAGTTTTAAACATTCCATAGAGTATGCCTGTACAATTTCAGAATCCCATACAACCTTGTCAAAGCCTTTGAGTCCGCCATGCAGATGGTTTTCGCCATCATTTAGGGCAAGCTGGTATTCTGTTCCGTTAATGCGCATCATACCCTTTCCTATCCTGTTGGCACATCTCCCTGCTATACAACCGAAAAAAGGGTTGCGGTCCAGGTAGTCTTCAAACGTATCGAAACCCAGCACCACATCATCAAGCCTGCCGTTTCTGTCGGGTACATTAATCGATACAATGATGCCGCCGAAATTGGTAATATTGACGTTCACCCCGTTTTTATTTGAGAGTGCATAAAGGAAAATATCCTCACCATCAGCAGTAGCCCATAAACTTTTAGCAATCCTATTCATTATTTTTCAGCTCCTTATATTGTAAGCACTCGTTAATTATAACTTACCGCCGGATTTCTTACAATCCCTTAAACCGCACACTTAAACCCGAATAATTAGACTATTGACATAAATAACAAGATAATTGTATAATAGAGATAACGTTTACGCACAGTTTGAAATAATAGTGTTTTATAATAGGATGGTTACTAATAATGAAAAAAGAATTGACCATTAAGGATGTGGCACAAAGAGGAAACGTATCAATTGCAACTGTATCGCGTGTTCTCAACAGTAATGGGAGAGTAAGTGAGGCCACACGCCGAAAAATACTTAAGATTGTTGATGATATGAGTTATGTTCAAAACAATTTGGCAGTTTCAATGGTAATTAAAAAAACAAATATTCTGGTTGTTATGGTGCCTGATATTTTTACTCGGTTTTATGCCGAAGTTATTCAAGGTGCTGAAGGAGTCGCTAAAGAAGCAGGCTTTTCAACGCTGGTCTTTTCAACAAAGAGTGACAGCAAAGAAGAAATGGACTTTCTAAATGGACGATTCAACAAGATGGTAGATGGAGTTGTAGCAATACCTTCCACGAATAATCCTAATGTTTATAAAAACTTTACTAAACCGATTATACTGATTGATAGATATATTGAAGGTTTGGGATACGATGGAGTGGTTATTGACAATTTTGGGGGTTCTTATAACATAACCCAACATCTGATTAAAAAAGGACATAGAAAAATTGCATTAATAACTGGACCAAACGACTTAAATGTGGGTAAAGAGCGCTTATGGGGTTATCAACAGGCTCATCGCGATAATGGGGTAGAACTAAATCAGGATTATTGCTTTATTGGTGACTGGTATGAGGACAACGGCTATGAGTCCGTAAAGAAGATATTATCTTTAAGTGATAGACCGACTGCAATATATGCTGCGAACTGTTCTATTTGTGATGGAGTTATTAAAGCTTTCCATGATTATAATGTTTCAATTTATCACGATATATCGCTGGTAGGGTTTGACAACACTGTTTTGACAGAGTTTGTAACTCCAAAAGTAACGGTAGTTAATAGGCCTACATTTGAGATGGGTAAAGTGGCAACACAAATGCTCATCGATAAGATTAATAAAAAAGATACTGGAAGCCAACCTAAAAAAATAACTCTTCAAGTTGAAATACTAGACAGGGGATCGGTCAAACAGCTGTAGACATTTGAACTGTTTGAAATATCAGACAGGGGCATTGGTGGAACTAAATTTGCAAGAACTGCGAAAACGTTATACCTAATATTTACAAACAGGGAGTGATATCATGTCAAAAATATTCCTGGAAAATGTATCTATGCAGTTCAAAACTGAAAGCGGCAAGTGCTTCGATGCCTTAAAAGAAATAAATCTGGAGGTGGGCGATGGAGAACTGGTAGCAATTATCGGATCTTCCGGCAGCGGAAAGACAACCTTGTTAAACATTGTAGCAGGTCTTTATTTACCTACCTCAGGGAAAGTCATCGTAGACGGTAATGAAGTGAAAGGACCCGGAAGGGACAGAGGCGTTGTATTCCAACAGGATTCAGTATTTATGTGGCGTACGGTTCGTAAAAATATTGAGTATGGGCTGGAAATACAAAAGATTGCCAAAGAAGAAAGAAATAGAATAGCAGATCATTATATAAAGATGGTGGGGCTATCCGGATTCGAGAGATTTCTTCCAAAAGAATTGTCCGGAGGGATGAAAAAAAGGGTTCAGATTGCCACAGTGTTTGCAAACAATCCCAAAGTGTTATTGATGGATGAGCCCTACGGGGCTTTGGACTATCCCACAAAATGTGTTCTCCAGGGAGAACTGCTAGGCATACTAGAAAAGGAACCTAAAACCACATTGTTTATTACACACGATATAGAGGAAGCATTGTTTATTGCTGACAGAATAGTATGTATTAAATCAGGATCTATTAGTAGAATAATGAGAGTTGACTTTTCTAAACAGAGGAGTAACGAACTGCGTCTCACTTCTGAATTTGCCCGTCTTAAGACTATATTATGGAGCGAAATAAGCGGCGAGGAGACGGGAGTGAATTGATAATGAGTTCTAGAAAGGATAATGAAGTTATTTCTGCAAAAAAAAGCTATGTAGTATACGAAGCAATTGGACTAGCTCTGCTTTTTGGAATATGGTTTTTAGGGTCTTTCCTTATACAGCGGGCGAACCCGCAGAGAGGTAGAATAATATTGCCTTCACCTGTTCAGGTGATAAATGATTTTCCTGGGTTTGCAACCTACTCACTTGAAGCCAAAGGGCAACCGTCGCTTGGTCTTGCATTTTGGGTACTAATACAGTATAGCGCAGTCAGCTTGGCTAGATTGTTTAGTGGAACAATCATCGGAGTAGTTTCAGGCATATTGATAGGTTTACTAATGGGAACTTATAAATATTTCAACAAACTAGTAAGTCCTTCTCTAATGATAATCAGGACAATACCCATACTTGCGTTGATCCCGCTTTTTCTGGTATGGTTCGGGGGCAAGGAGGAAGGGAACATACTATATATTAGCTTTGCAGTGTTTTGTATGATAGTAATTAATACGATAGAAGCGATAAAAAACGTTCCTCCGATTTATCAGAAATTTGCGGCAACATTAGGTGCCAGCAAGCGGCAGACCTTTCAGACTGTGGTGTTGCCATGCATATTGCCTGAGCTTATTGGAGGTATACGGGTTGTTATCGGCTTATCATGGGCAATAGTACTTGCAGCCGAATATCTTGCAGCTGAGTCGGGAATTGGATATATGCTCATATCTTCAGAAAGATATATGAGCACATCCAAAATGATAGTCCTGATTGTATTGATAATGATATTTGCGACCATTCTGAATCAATTGTTCTTGAAGCTCGGCAATTACATAATACGGTGGAAGCCTAGAATAGGAGAAAAGTAGTAGTCTCTTCCAGTTGTCTAATAATAAATCTGAACGAGGGGGTGATATCATAATAAATAGCACTCGGTAGTTAGCCAAAGGAATACTAAAATTATTGGAAAAGGGAGGAAAAAGCAATGAAAATCAAGAAAGCAATTCCAATCTGTGTAGTATCCATTCTCATCCTTGCTCTTTTGACTGTTTTCTCAGGATGTACAAAACAGCAGCAAACCCCGTCAACTGAACCGTCTGAAGTTAGTACAACAGAAACAGGCACAAAGGGGGCTGAACCGGAAATACCCTCTGTGCCTGTAGTCGAGGTGTCGTTTGGCCATGAACCATACATGGACCATACCCAGCTTATTATAGCATTAGATAAGGGTTGGACGAAAGATGTCGGAGTAAAAATTTTACCAGATCCCAACGGAAAGGTTATTCCGGCTGAGAACTGCATTCCCGTTTTTGCTTCTGGCGAGGTGGATGTGATCTCAGCATCAGTGCCTCTATTCCTTGGGGGTTCCAAACAAATGCCGAAGTTTAAATTCTTTTTCGGGGCAACTATATTCCAGGGATATGCGATTATGGCTCAACCAGATGCCGGATACAAAAGCGTTCAGGAATTTGTCTTAGAAGGTATGGCGCCTGATGCGGCTTTGAAAGCAGCCGTTGAACAAATGAGAGGCAAGAAGTTCGCTTATCCTGCCGAGGCTGCTGTTAAAGGCTTTATTGACCTCAGCCTGAAGAAAGGCGGATTAACTCTGAAAGATACTGAGAGTGTAGTTGCCGAGGACTCTAAAACTACTGCCATGATGATTGCTAAACGGGCTGATTTTCAGGTAGGAGGTGTTCCGTCAAGGTTGACACTGGAATCTGAAGGATTCAAACCTATTATCACATCTGCCGACCTTGCACAGAATGCAAAAGCATCACCCGATTCTGAGGAGTTAAGAGCGATATTCTTGGATGGATGGGTTGCAAGTGATGATTACATCGCTGATAATTATGACACTGTACTTAGAATGGCTAGTATTGGCTGGAGAATAAACCAAACAATTAATGAGAAACCCCAAGATGTTATAAAAACACATCTGAATTTTCTCAACAGCAAAGCCGGCACCAACCTCTCCGAGGCAACAGGCAATGTGATATACACTTCGTTATGCCCCTTTATTACATTTAAGGATCAGGCCAAATGGTTTGATGATAATAATGCCATAAGCGACAACAACATCATCGGGTCTTACATTAAGATGTGGGAAGAGAAGGGATACTTCAAAGCTGGAGAAGTGAAACCTTCGGACTTTAGTATAGCGTCGAAGGTATATGCCGATATGACACAGTACAAGGCTGATACCGATGCAGCTTTGGTAAAAGCTAAAGCACTCATTTCTGATGCAAAGTCAGCAGGTAAAGATCTTGTCAAGGCAACTGAGATGGTTACAAAGGCAGAATTTTACTACGGTATATTCGATTTTCTTGATTCTTCACGCTTTGCTAAAGCAGCCGTAACTTGGGCTGAGTATGAAGCTAAATAGTTCAATTGATATCTTGCCGGGGATTTATATCCTCGGCAAGATATCAAAATGGAGGGATTTCACTTGAATAAAGCGGTAAGAATAATAAGAAGGAACTGGATACAATTGCCTGGAATAGTAGTGTTTCTGATTATATGGGAGGTAATGGCTATAATACTTGGTCCATTTAAGCTGCCTAGCATATTTGTGATAATTCCACGTTTTTTCAAGTATATTACAAATATCGATCTTCTTGCAATTCAGGGTGGAGGCAATCAGGGATTCTTACCACATCTCTTTAATACTATGACCAAGACGCTAATTGGCGCTTTTTCCGGGATTACCATAGGCATAACTATTGGATTCATTATTAGTTACAACCCTTATGCTAAGGCAATATTGAAACATATAATTGGTGCTCTGCGGACCATACCTCCTCTTGCGGCAATCCCTTTCTTCATAATGTGGTTTGGCCCTACTCAGGAAGCCCAGATGGCGATGCTGGTTTTCTATAGCAGTGTCATGCTGATAGTCAATACTGTGAATGCGGTAGCAAATGTTGATAAAGTTTATATAAATTACGCATACACTCTCGGAGCGTCAAAAAAAAGAGCATATGCAAATATTATACTTCCAATGATAATGCCGGAAATTATCGGTGGAGTTCGAGTTGCTCTTGGAATCTCATGGGGCATTCAAATCGTTACTGAATTAATGGGTTCTCCCAAAGGAATGGGTCAGGTCTTCTCCATGACTATACCTATGCAGGCTCTTGATATTATTATCTGTGGTATTTTATGGATTACACTTCTGGCTATAGTAACCGATCTGATTGTTACAAGGACTGCCAGATGGTTCACTCGTTGGATGCCGTCCCAGGAATAGGAATGAATTTACTCTGAAAAATACTTATGAGGTGGAATTATGAATAAAATAAAAGTGCTATTTGTTGGCGAATCATGGACAGTTACTACAACACATATCAAAGGCGTCGATTTTTTTTCACAGAGCACATATGATGAAGGTGCAAAATGGCTGAAAGAAGCTTTGGAATCCGGGAATATGGAAGTAGAACATATGCAGAGCCATAAAGCATTAACAGATTTCCCCAACAACACAGAAGCATTGCAGAAATATGATTGCGTCATACTGAGCGATATTGGTTCCAATACGTTACTTCTGCATCCTGAGACCACAAAAAACTCTAAACGAACTCCAAACCGTTTGGATGTTATTAAAAATTATGTAAAGTCCGGCGGCGCTCTGATAATGATAGGCGGATATATGTCATTTCAAGGGATTGAAGGTAAGGCAAATTACCATAATACTGCAATTGAGGAGATTTTACCCGTAGAAATAGCTTCTGCGGATGACAGAGTTGAAGTACCTGAAGGAATTTGTCCGCATTGTCTGAATCCCAATCACAAAACTATGGCTGGTTTGCCCATGGAATTCCCGTTTTTATTGTTCTATAACAGGGTTACTCCTAAGGCGGACGCAGAAGTGATATTAAGCTTCGGGAACGATCCATTATTGGTGGTATGGGAATGCGGCAAGGGAAGGAGTGCGGCTTTTACTGCAGATGTTGCTCCTCATGGCGCCCCACCGGAGTTTTTAAATTGGGAGTATTTTAACAGGCTTTGGATAAACATTGTAGAATATATTTGTACAAAAAAATGAAGGGAGTGAAGCTTTGATGGGACGATGGCCAGTCATAGATACAAGCCATACTGTCGGCGTGGGGCCTATGATACATTACTTCGGAGAAGAAGAACTGCTTCCCGATATGGACAAAAACGGTATTGATATTCAGATAATTTACCAGCCGGATGAGTGCTTTCATCATGAAACACCTGATTGGAATCCATATCTGGGAAATGACTATATTGCAAAGGTGCAATTGATAACACCTAAAAGGATATGGGGTCTAGCAACTCTTCAGGTATATCATCAGCCGAATCCGGATTATCCTTATAAAGTAAAGAGAAATATTGCACTCGAGGAATTGGACAGGGCAATACTGGAATTAGGCCTTAAAGGATTGAGGATGAACCCCATCCAGCATAACTTTGCCTTCAACGACAGATTAGTATGTTGGACCATTATGCGCCGACTTACTGAATTGCAAAGGGAAACCGGAAGAAGGATGATAGTATCAGTTCACGCTTCCGGAGATTGTTTGTACAACTCGCCGGAAGCCTTGGCTGATACCGCAAGAGAGTTTCCTGATCTGATCTTCCTTATGCAGCATGCAGGGTTTGTGTGGGGGTGCTTTACTGTTTGCGATGTTGCAGCAAATGTTCAAAATCTCTTTCTCGATATTACAACGATGCCTCAAAAGGCTGTTGTATACAAAGCCTACGAAAGATTTGGTGCTCGAAAGTTCTGTATTGGCACCGATGGACCGTATTCAGACAATAGACTAAAAATGGCTATTGTAGATGATTTTGCCGAGAATGAAGAAGAAAAAGAAATAATACTTGGAGGAAATTTGGCACAGGTTCTTCGGATACCGCGTATAGAGGGGAGGAGTTAGTTAACATGGCAAAAAAAATTCCGATTATAGATACACATTTCCATTTAGGTGTAAACCCTTTGATTTGTTGTGATGAAGAATTACTCTTCAACTGGATGGATACCAACGGTATTGATATACAATTCATTAAGCAAGTAAACGAGGGAACAACACATAAAACGCCGGATTGGAACCCTTATATCGGGAACGACTGGATCGCCAGGATTCAAAATGAAAACCCCTCAAGGATAATCGGGTTGGGTGGTGTTTATCCTTGGTGGCAGCCCCCGAAAAAGTACCTCAGACCTGGACCCGATGAAGGAAAATTATTTGACAGGGTTACCAGAAATCCTGTGTTGGAAGAACTAGAAAGAATTGTTCTTGACTTGGGGTTATATGGACTTAAAATACATCCGCTGGAACATTTTCATCAGATTAACAATCCATATATAATGAACCCAATATACGAGAAGTTGACCGAACTACAGATAAAATCAGGAAGAAAACTGATGTTGTTTATTCATGCCGGAGGCGACAGCATTAATAATACACCTGAAGGTTTAGCTGATGCCGCTAGGCAGTTTCCAGACTTATTATTTATAGCAGCCCACTCAGGTTATCGATGGGCATCTCCCACAGTCGCCCATACCATGGGGAAATTGGATAACGTTATGCTGGATTTAACTACAATGGCTGGTGCTCAATATATGCGTGAAAGTTTTAATATCTATGGCGCTAGAAAATTTTGTGCTGGTTCCGATGGACCATTTGCTTCAGTTAAAGTTAAGAATGCTATTGTTGAAAGCTTGACGGATAATGTATATGACAGGCAGTTGATTTTAGGGGGAAACCTTGCAAGTATTTTCAACAGATGAAAATTATGACGGACTTAGAAAATAAAAAATCACTATGTTGATTCTAGTGGAAAATATTTCAATGCGGTCACCGTCTACAAACTCTCGGCAAGCTATTGACAGCTGAATGCCGGTGTAATATACTACATTTTAATAAACGTAAAAG
>CAYGHY010000053.1:0-16106 GCA_964349435.1 uncultured Oscillospiraceae bacterium | reverse complement strand
GGTAATCCGTTTGAAAACCGCGTGACGGTCGGCTATATGTATATACTTAAGCTGGCGCATTTGGTTGACGACAAGATACACGCCCGTTCCACAGGCCCGTACTCCCTTGTTACACAACAGCCGCTGGGCGGTAAAGCGCAGTTTGGCGGACAGCGGTTCGGAGAAATGGAAGTTTGGGCGCTTGAAGCTTACGGAGCAGCTTACACACTGCAGGAAATTCTTACAGTCAAGTCAGATGATGTGGTTGGCAGGGTCAAAACCTATGAATCCATCGTCAAGGGTGAAAACATACCCGAACCGGGTATTCCGGAGTCCTTCAAGGTGCTGATCAAGGAATTGCAAAGCCTTGCATTGGATATAAAGGTCTACACTGAGGAACGTGAGGAAATCACTATCAGGGAATCCACAGAGGATGAGCTTGAGGAACTGAATGTAAACATTGAAGGCCGCGAGGACGAGACACCACTAGCCGATTATGAAGTTATTGGCGATGATGTAGTTGATGATGAAATTGATATGGATGATTTTGATCTTGGTGAAATAGTAAGCACGGAAGACAATCTGGGTGAAACACTGGGTGGAGATTTGTTCTCCGAGGAAGAGGACTTTGACGAAACCCTAGATGATGAGGATTTTTAGAAGGGAGACCGGACCATGTTTGAGATGAATAATTTTGATGCGATAAAGATTGGTTTAGCTTCACCTGAGAAAATCAGAGAATGGTCAAGGGGTGAGGTAAAAAAACCCGAAACAATCAACTACAGGACCTTGAAACCGGAAAGGGACGGTCTCTTCTGTGAGAGGATTTTTGGACCGCAAAAGGATTGGGAATGCCACTGTGGCAAATACAAAAGAATCAGATATAAAGGTATTGTATGTGACAGATGCGGTGTCGAAGTTACCCGTTCCAAGGTAAGAAGAGAGCGCATGGGTCATATAGAGCTGGCTGCGCCGGTATCGCACATTTGGTACTTCAAGGGCATACCCAGCAGGATGGGCCTTATACTTGATATGTCTCCCAGAGCTCTGGAGAAGATATTGTATTTTGCCGCATATGTTGTCATTGACCCGGGACAGACTCCTCTTTCAAGGAAACAGATTATGTCTGAAAAGGAATACAGGGACAGCATTGAAAAATTTGGCTATAAATTTAAGGCAGGAATGGGAGCCGAGGCAGTTAAGGAACTGTTGATGGAACTTGACACGGAAAAGCTTTCAAAGGAATTGAGAAAGGATCTTGAAGATGCTACCGGGCAGAAGAGAATCAGAACCATTAAGAGACTTGAAGTGGTTGAAGCCTTCAGACTTTCACAAAACAGACCGGAGTGGATGATTCTGGATGTGGCGCCTGTCATTCCGCCGGAACTTCGTCCGATGGTGCAGTTGGACGGCGGCAGATTTGCCACATCTGATCTTAACGACCTTTATAGGCGTGTGATTAACAGAAACAACCGTCTGAAGAGGCTTCTTGACCTTGGAGCTCCTGACATAATAGTAAGAAATGAAAAAAGGATGCTGCAGGAAGCGGTAGACGCGCTTATTGATAACGGCAGAAGAGGAAGACCGGTAACAGGTCCCGGCAACAGACCTCTGAAATCACTTTCAGATATGCTTAAGGGCAAACAGGGGCGTTTCCGTCAGAACCTGCTTGGAAAACGTGTTGACTATTCCGGACGCTCGGTTATTGTTGTCGGCCCGGAACTGAAAATGTACCAGTGTGGTCTGCCAAAGGAAATGGCTCTTGAGCTCTTTAAACCCTTTGTTATGAAGAAACTTGTCAATGACGGGCTGGCACATAACATCAAGAGTGCCAAGAGAATGGTGGAAAGAGTAAGAACCGAGGTCTGGGATGTGCTGGAGGAAGTAATCAAAGAACACCCGGTGCTGCTGAATCGTGCGCCTACACTTCACAGACTTGGCATCCAGGCATTTGAACCTGTACTTGTCGAAGGTAGGGCGTTGAAGCTCCATCCACTGGTATGTACCGCATACAATGCCGACTTTGATGGCGACCAAATGGCTGTGCACGTTCCGCTTTCAGCAGAAGCACAGGCGGAAGCGCGATTTCTGATGCTTTCATCAAACAACCTTCTTGCTCCCAAGGATGGAAAGCCAATAACAGTACCGACACAGGACATGGTGCTGGGCTGCTACTATCTGACGATTGAGCGTGATGGTGAGCCTGGTGAAGGAAAAGTCTTCAGTTCCATGGATGAGGCTGTTATGGCTCATGAGAACGGTTATCTGGGTCTTCATGCCAAAATCAGGATAAGAATCAGCAAGGTGATTGATGGCGGTACCGTTTCAAAGATTATCACGGCTACAGTGGGGCAATTGCTGTTTAACGAAGCGATTCCGCAGGATCTGGGCTTTGTGGACAGGTCAAACCCTGACAGTTTGTTTGATTTGGAGACTACTGCCCTTATTACAAAGAAGGAGCTCGCCAAGATCATCGACAAATGTATAAAAGTGCATGGTACTACGGAAACATCCATTGTGCTGGACAGAATCAAAGAACTCGGTTTCAAATATTCCACTAAAGGCGCCATCACAGTCAGTGTTTCGGACATGGTTATACCAGATGTGAAGCAAAAGTATATTAGCGAGACAGAAGATAAAATTGAAAATATTACAAAGATGTATAGGAGAGGGCTTATTTCCGAAGAGGAAAGGTACAACTCTGTTATACATGCCTGGACAGAAACAGGTGAAAATCTCACTCAAGCTTTGCTGGAGACATTAGACAGGTTCAATCCTATTTTCATGATGTCCCAGTCAGGTGCGAGAGGCAGCATCAGCCAGATTAAGCAGCTCTCCGGTATGAGAGGTCTGATGAACGATACATCGGGCAGAACGCTGGAAATTCCTATTAAAGCAAATTTCCGCGAAGGCCTTAACGTTCTGGAGTACTTTATATCTACCCATGGCGCCAGGAAAGGTCTTGCCGATACAGCCCTCAGAACTGCTGACTCAGGCTACCTGACCCGTCGTCTGGTTGATGTCAGCCAGGATGTTATAGTTCGAGAAGTTGACTGCGGTACCAGGAAATATATTGAAGTTGGTGATATCAAGGATGGCAGTGAAGTAATAGAGTCTTTGGCGGAAAGGCTGGTAGGCAGATTTACCATTGATCCTGTCCTTCATCCCGAAACCGGAAAAGTTATAATAGAAGGTGACAAAAGGATAACGGATGCTGATGCGGACAGAGCTGTCAAAGCAGGTCTCAAGAAGGTCAGAATCAGATCCATGCTGACGTGTCACTCCGAATACGGTGTATGCGCCAAGTGCTATGGCTCCAATCTGGCAACTAATGAAGAGGTAAATGTCGGCGAGGCGGTCGGAATCATCGCAGCCCAGTCCATAGGCGAGCCTGGTACGCAGCTTACCATGAGAACTTTTCACACAGGTGGTGTTGCAGGTGATGACATCACACAGGGACTCCCGCGTGTAGAAGAACTTTTTGAGGCCAGGAAACCGAAAGGACTTGCAGTTATATCAGAAATAGTAGGCACTGTTAAAATAAATGAGACCAAAAAGAAGAGAGAAGTTGTCGTGACGGCAGAAGATGGAGATGCACGCACCTATCTCATTACTTACGGTTCCAGGATTAAGGTCTCCGATGGGGATAGTGTGGAAGCCGGTGACGAGATTACCGAGGGTTCCGTCAACCCCCATGACATTTTGAAAATCAAGGGTTTAAAGGGCGTGCAATCCTACCTGCTGCAAGAAGTGCAGAGAGTGTACAGACTGCAGGGTGTTGATATCAATGATAAGCACATTGAAGTCATTATCCGGCAAATGCTCAGGAAGATTAAGATTGATGATTCCGGCGATGCCAATATGCTGCCCGGCGGACTGGTGGATATGTTCGATTACGAGGAGGAAAATGCAAGAGTTGTTGCATTAGGACTGAGACCCGCAACCGGAAAACCCACGCTGCTTGGTATAACCAAGGCATCACTGGCCACGGAATCATTCCTTTCGGCGGCATCGTTCCAAGAAACCACAAGAGTATTGACCGAAGCGGCAATAAAGGGCAAGGTTGATCCGCTGGTCGGCTTGAAGGAAAATGTCATAATCGGCAAGTTGATTCCTGCCGGAACCGGAATGAGCAGATACAAGGATATTAATATAAGCACAGTAATAGAGTAGGAAGGACATTTTAAAGACTTAAAGCATCCGTCGATTGTCCCCTTGATTTCTGCGATACACACGGATGCGTTTATCTTGACAAATGGATATCTGCGGTGATAGAATGATTCAGTGCGAATTTCAGAGGTTTTTTGCCCGCATGGAGTTAATCTGAAGGGAAGAAAGGTGCAGATAAGTGGTGGAGATTTTGAAAAACAGTAATAAGGCGATTGGAATTAAGCAAACACTAAAGGCGATAGAAAGCAAAACGGCAATAAAGGTTTTTATTGCAAGAGATGCTGAGGAGAAAATTGTAAGCAGCCTTAAGGAGCTTTGTTCCTCCAATCAAATTGAGCTGGAATATGCAGAATCAATGAAACAGCTTGGCAAAGCCTGCGGTATAGAAGTGGGCGCATCAGCGGTTTGTCTGCTGAAATAGCGGAATGGTATTCCCTGATTCAAATATTATCATATCACAGCTAAGGGATAAAAATTGCTGCGATGGGCCTACAAGTATAATTACATAATGAAAGGAGGTGTATTGATGCCAACATTTAATCAGATGGTCAGGAAGGGAAGGGAGACAGTCGAGTATAAATCTACCGCTCCAGCACTTCAAAAGGGTCTCAACTCTCTCAAAAAAAAGTCTGTTGAAACCAGCTCACCTCAAAAAAGAGGCGTTTGCACCATAGTCAGAACTACCACACCCAAGAAGCCAAACTCAGCTTTGAGAAAGGTAGCCAGGGTGCGCTTGACAAATGGGATAGAGGTAACTGCTTATATTCCCGGCATAGGTCACAATCTGCAAGAGCACAGCGTCGTTCTTATCAGAGGCGGCAGGGTTAAGGATCTCCCCGGTGTCAGGTATCATATTATAAGAGGTACTCTTGATACGGCCGGTGTTGCCAAAAGAATGCAAAGCCGTTCCAAGTATGGAGCCAAGAGACCGAAAGCAGGCGCAGCCAAGAAGTAACTGTTTTTTAAGATCGGAACAAAGCAAGAGTGCGTAGTATTTTGTATGGATATAGTTTAGTGACTTGACTATTACTTTCGGATATTTCTTAAAAGTGTTGAAGAGTTGCTGTTGATTTATATATTACATGTACGAATGCACTGACGAGGGTCATAAGATCCCGAGTACCTACAAAAAGGAGGGAAGTAAAGTGCCAAGAAAAGGTCATACCCCGAAAAGAGAAGTCCTGCCGGATCCTATTTATAATGACAAAGTGCTGACAAAGCTGATCAATAACATAATGCTTGATGGCAAAAGAGGAGTAGCTCAGAAAATTTGCTACGATGCCTTTGACATTATTAAGGGGAAAATAGGCAAGGATCCTCTTGAGGTATTTGAACAGGCGATGAGCAACATTATGCCTGTGCTGGAAGTGAAAGCCAGAAGGGTCGGTGGTGCAACCTATCAGGTTCCCATTGAGGTAAGACCAGAAAGAAGACAGGCTCTCGGTCTGAGATGGTTGACCGACTATGCGCGTAAAAGAGGCGAAAAGACAATGAAAGAAAGACTTGCAGGAGAAATCATGGATGCTGTCAACGGACTGGGTGGAGCCTTCAAGAAGAAGGAAGATACTCACAAGATGGCTGAAGCCAACAAAGCTTTTGCTCACTATCGCTGGTGATTAAAAGCAATCAAGTTGCATAACTGCTTAATATAAGGAATCAATAGAGTTTTGCAACGAAAAATGATGCAATATTATGCATATGCTATTTGAATAATATGCAAATGAGCTTATTGAGGAGGAAAGGAGGCAATTATGCCCAGGCAGTTCAGTTTGGAGAAAACTAGGAATATCGGCATTATGGCACATATTGACGCCGGTAAGACCACCACTACTGAAAGAATCCTGTTTTATACAGGCAAGTTGCATAAAATGGGGGAAACTCACGAAGGTGCTGCGACTATGGACTTTATGGAGCAGGAACAGGAAAGAGGGATAACAATTTCCTCCGCTGCCACAACAGCTCAGTGGAAGGGTCATAGAATTAATATAATAGATACGCCGGGGCACGTTGACTTTACGGTTGAGGTAGAAAGATCTCTAAGAGTTCTCGATGGTTCAGTAACGTTATTTTGTGCAAAAGGGGGGGTTGAACCCCAGTCCGAAACCGTTTGGAGACAGGCAGACAAGTACAACATACCGCGTCTTGCATATGTCAATAAAATGGATATCATGGGTGCGGATTTCTTTAACTGCATACAAATGATGAAGGACAGGCTCAAAGCAAATGCCATTCCAATTCAATTGCCTATCGGAAAGGAAGACAATTTTAGGGGGATAGTCGATCTGGTAACCATGAAAGCTTCATATTACCAGGACGATCTGGGGAAAGTAATAGATGAAGAGCCTATACCGGAAGACATGGCCGACATTGTTGATAAATATCGGAACATTTTAATTGAAGCTGTTGCTGAACAAGACGAGAGATTAATGAATAAATACGTTAATGGGGAAGAACTGACCAATGAGGAAATACGTGCAGGCATCAGAAGGGCTACCATTTCCGTAAGCATGATTCCTGTGACCTGCGGCTCATCCTACAGGAATAAGGGCGTGCAGCAGTTTATGGATGCAGTTGTGGATTATATGCCTTCACCTTTAGATGTACCCGCTATTAAAGGAGTTTCTTTGGATGGCGATGAAGAACTTGAAAGGTCTGCTGATGACGATGGATTGTTTTCGGCATTGGCATTCAAGGTTTTGACGGACCCATATGTTGGTAAGCTGTGCTTTTTCAGAGTGTATTCCGGAAAATTGAGTTCAGGATCATATGTATTAAATTCTACAAAAAACAAGAAGGAACGTATCGGAAGAATTCTTCTGATGCATGCAAACCACAGGGAAGATACCGACATGATTTATTCAGGAGATATTGCAGCTGCCGTTGGCCTGAAGGATACAACCACCGGGGACACGCTATGCATTGAAGATGCTCCGATTATACTTGAATCCATGGACTTTCCGGAGCCTGTTATTCATGTTGCTGTAGAGCCAAAAACAAAAGCAGGACAGGATAAAATGGCAATTGCACTGATGAAGCTTTCCGAGGAGGATCCGACTTTTAAGGCGCATACAGACATGGAAACTGGTCAAACCATAATATCGGGTATGGGTGAGCTGCACCTTGAGATTATTGTCGACAGAATGATGAGAGAGTTTAAAGTCGAAGCCAACGTAGGACAGCCGCAGGTTGCATATAAGGAAACTATAAGCAAGGCGGTAAGGTCCGAAGGAAGGTTTGTCAGACAGTCAGGTGGAAGAGGACAATACGGACACTGCGTATTGGAACTTGAACCGCAGGAATTCGGCAGCGGGTATACTTTTGTCAACAAGATCGTTGGGGGGACTATTCCGAAGGAGTATATCGGACCAATCGATGCCGGTATACAGGATGCCATGAAAAATGGTGTTTTGGGCGGTTATCAGGTGCTGGATATTAAAATAACTTTAGTGGACGGCTCATATCATGAAGTCGACTCATCCGAAATGGCCTTTAAAATAGCAGGCTCAATGGCCTTCAAGGATGGGTGCCGCAGAGCTGATCCGGTATTGCTGGAGCCGGTTATGAAAGTTGACGTTGTTGTGCCTGAGGCATATATGGGCGATGTTTTGGGAGATCTGAGTTCGCGTAGAGGAAAGATAGAAGGCATGGAAAATAGATCCGGTGCACAGGTAATTGCTTCACTGGTACCGTTGGCAAACATGTTCGGCTATGCTACCGAGCTTCGCTCAAGGACACAGGGCAGAGGCGTATTCACAATGCAGTTCAGTCATTACGAAGAGGTTCCTAAGAGTATTAAGGAATCTGTTCTGAAGTAAGCTTAAAAAAATATAACAAATTTATTCAGTGTTTAACTGAACAAAGGGAGGAGATTTTTACAATGGGTAAAGCTAAATTTGAAAGAAAAAAACTCCACGTTAACGTTGGAACGATAGGTCACGTTGACCATGGCAAGACTTCTTTGACAGCAGCTATTACAAAGGTATTGGGTTTCTCGGGAAAAGCCAGCTATACATCTTATGACCAGATTGACAAGGCACCGGAAGAAAAAGCAAGAGGAATTACGATTTCAACTGCTCACGTTGAATATGAAACAGACAAAAGGCATTATGCACATGTTGACTGCCCTGGCCATGCTGACTATGTTAAGAACATGATTACCGGAGCAGCCCAGATGGACGGCGCCATTCTTGTTGTTTCAGCAGCAGACGGCCCAATGCCACAGACCAGAGAGCACATACTCCTTGCTCGTCAGGTTGGCGTTCCTCATATCGTTGTATTCCTGAATAAATGCGACATGGTTGACGATGAGGAGCTAATCGAACTAGTTGAAATGGAACTCAGAGAGCTTCTCAGCTCATACGAATTCGACGGTGACAATATTCCTATCGTTAGAGGTTCAGCTCTGGTTGCTCTCGAAAGCACCTCAACTAATCCCAATGCAGCAGAATACAAGCCAATACTTAACCTTATGGATGCGGTGGACAGCTTTATACCTGATCCTATAAGAGCTACCGATAAACCATTTATCATGCCTGTTGAGGATGTATTCTCCATCACAGGACGCGGCACTGTTGCAACCGGCAGGGTTGAAAGAGGACAGGTTAAGGTAGGCGAGGAAATTGAAATTGTTGGCTTGATGGACGCTCCAAGGAAGGCCGTTGTTACCGGTGTAGAAATGTTCAGGAAGCTTCTTGATCAGGCGGTTGCCGGCGATAACATCGGCTGCCTTCTCAGGGGCATCCAGAGGAACGAAATTGAGAGGGGACAGGTTCTTGCCAAACCCGGATCAATCAAACCTCATACACATTTTAAATCACAGGTTTATGTTCTGACCAAGGAAGAAGGCGGCAGACACACTCCGTTCTTCAATGGTTACAGACCACAGTTTTACTTCAGAACAACCGACGTTACGGGTGTTGCTGAGCTTCCTGGTGGTGTTGAAATGTGCATGCCCGGTGACCACATCGAAATGGTAATAAAGCTCATCACTCCAATTGCTATGGAAGAGGGTCTGAGATTCGCAATACGAGAGGGCGGAAGGACTGTCGGTTCCGGTACTGTAACTAGTATAATAGAGTAACAGGAAACAATTTGCGGACTGTAACAAAAGCTCATAAATAAAAAAGTAAAGCCGTGTAGATTTGTACTAAGTATACACGGCTTTTTCTTTGAAGCATAGTATTTATAAATCTCCTAAAAATTCCGAAAGAGCGTTTGTGCAGCTGAGGATAAACAGAGACCGGCCTCAGGGATGATTACAGAGGAGTATGTAAATTTGGCAAGGCTGTTGAAGCAGCGGGAGGGAAATAAGGGGGAAGGCCTTACCTTTGATTCCATATAAAACAATTGAAAAAGGGCAATGGACACGTTATAATTAAGACCATTGCCAATATATAAGTTGCAGAAATGATTTGATACAGAGAAAGACAGCATTGTTTTTGTGAGGGGGATGGTCAAATGCCGGATATGAAGAAAACAATTAAAAAACAGGAACTGCCGCTTCTGCCTCTCAGAGGGCTGACAGTATTTCCTTATATGATATTGACTTTTGACGTGGGCAGAGAAAAGTCTGTTAGGGCGCTGGATGAGGCAATGATAAACAATCAGCTTATATTTCTTGTAACGCAGAAGGATGCAAAAAACGATTCGCCTGACGAAGAAGATATCTATTCAGTTGGTACCATTTCAAGGGTTAAACAGCTCCTAAGACTGCCTGGCGATACTATAAGAGTGCTTGTTGAAGGCATCAGCAGGGCTGAAGTCAAGAATTATCTGCAGACGGAACCATTTTTTATTGTAGAAGTGGTTGAGAAAACGATACCGGTTGACGAGAGCAGGAATATTGAATATGAAGCTTTAAAAAGGAGAGTACTAAGCAATTTTGAAGAGTATATCAAGCTTAGTGGGAAAATATCACCGGACACGGCGGCATCGTTAGTTGCAATCGAGGATATCGGGCAGCTTTCCGACATTGTTGTTTCAAACATGCTTTTGAAAGTGGAGCAGAAACAGGAGATCGTGGATGAATTTCACCCGGTACTGAGAATGGAAAAGCTTCTGGGACTGCTGATGAAGGAAATTGAGATACTTGAGGTTGAAAAAAGCATTAGCGTGCGCGTTCGAAAGCAAATAGACAAAATGCAGAGGGAGTATTACCTCAGAGAACAGATTAAGGCTATACAAACTGAACTCGGCGACAGAGAGGGAGTTGTCGGTGAAGTTGACGACTACAGGGAAAAGCTGAAGAATGCAGCTCTACCGGGGGAAGTCGAGAAAAAGGTAATCAAAGAGCTTGACCGGCTGATTAAAATGCAGGCAGGATCTGTAGAAGGCTCAGTAATCAGAACTTATCTGGACTGGATCTTTGACTTGCCGTGGAATACTAAAACAGAGGAAGTTATTGACCTTGAAAAAGCTGAGGCCATTCTTGAAGATGATCATTATGGGCTTGTGAAAGTCAAAGAGAGGATTATAGAATATCTTGCCGTTCACAAGATGACAAACCATCTCAAAGGCCCCATACTTTGCCTTGTAGGGCCTCCGGGAGTCGGCAAGACGTCTATTGCAAAATCCATTGCCAGGGCCCTAAACAGAAATTATGTAAGGATGTCCCTTGGCGGCGTGAGGGATGAAGCAGAAATAAGGGGGCACAGGCGTACCTATGTAGGTTCTATGCCTGGAAGAATTATATCGGCAATGAAACAGGCCGGATCGAATAATCCTTTGATACTGCTGGATGAGATAGATAAGATGAGCAGTGATTTCAGGGGAGATCCTGCGTCCGCCATGCTGGAGGTTCTTGATGCAGAACAGAATTTTGCCTTCAGAGATCATTATATGGAGCTGCCATTCAGCCTTGCAAACGTTCTTTTTCTCACTACTGCGAACAACCTTGATACCATACCGAAACCGCTTCTGGACAGAATGGAAATCATACCCATATCAGGCTATACGGAAGAGGAGAAAGTGAATATTGCCCGGAAGTACCTGCTGGACAAACAGATGAAGGCTCACGGACTGCAAAAAAAGCATCTCAAGATGGAGGAAGGGACTATAAGGGGTATTATTAACTATTACACAAGGGAAGCAGGAGTAAGAAACCTTGAACGGGAGATTGCTACTGTTTGCAGGAAAACTGCCAGAGCACTTGTGGCCGGCGGCAAGAAATCTATCGCAGTGACCCCTTCAAACCTAGAAAAATACCTTGGTACCAGAAGGTTCCGGTATGACAAGGCGAATGAAAAGGATGAGGTTGGCCTTGCAACCGGGTTGGCATGGACGCCTGTGGGCGGGGAAACGCTTATAATAGAAGTCACGCTGATGAATGGCAATGGCAAGCTGGAGCTTACCGGGCATCTGGGAGAGGTCATGAAGGAATCGGCAAAAGCGGCGATAAGTTTTATACGTTCAAGAACCGAGCAGCTTGGAATAGACAAGGATTTTCATAATAAATTCGATATACACATTCATGTGCCGGAGGGAGCTATTCCAAAAGACGGCCCCTCTGCAGGCATAACATTGGCAACGGCGATGATTTCAGCGCTTACCGGCAGGGCTGTGAAGAAAAAAGTGGCAATGACCGGAGAGATTACTTTGAGAGGCAGGGTACTCCCCATAGGAGGTCTGAAGGAAAAGGTGCTGGCTGCCCATAGAGCGGGGATCGATACAATTATTGTTCCGGCGGAAAACAAAAAAGACATTGATGAAATACCAGACAATGTAAAGAGTCAGCTAAAATTTGTTTTTGCAGCCAACATGGACATTGTTTTGAAAACTGCAATCTCTGCCAGAAAGCTGCAAAACAAATTGAAAGAAAATGTCAAGAAACAGGAAGCGGAACTTATAACCGAGGTTAATGCCGCCCTGCCGGAACAGGAACAGACACATCAGATGTAATATGAAGCAGCTTTAATATAGTAAAAAACGGACAATGTAAAAAGGGTACCTGCTCAATAAAGCAGTACCTTTTTCATTGCATAGAAATAGCGCAGATTATTTCATAAAAAATATCGGAAAAGCAGGAATTATGTGGGTTGATATCGAATTATTCTTGTATCTTCAATGGTGTCGTCGTATTGATGCTGCTTTGGAAAAATCAGGGTAACATTTTTATGACAGACGCAGGGAAAATCAGCAGGAGGTGTTGGATGCTTATATATACTATCGCTGTAACATGTGCAATTGCAGTTAGCACAGTCATAATGTTTGTGATTTTGAACAGACTGAAGACGCTTAGTATTAAGGCTCTTCTGTCTATAACACTGGCTTCATTAATTTCTGCAATTTCATTGCCAGGCATATTTAACATTGTTTCTGCCAATGGAAATAATGTTGAGTTTTCTACTCTGGTACTGACGACTGCGGCAACAAGTGCGATTTATATATTGCTGGCATTTATACTAGGCGTGATTATATCCCGCATAGTTCCAGATATTGCCGTTAAGCCGCAAATATCGGAAGCACGAATATTAGAAGCTATTTTACCGGAGGGTCGAACGACCGATGAAAATTATCTCGAACAAATCTTTGATAATCTGGGTCACGTAAATGAAGAAGAAACTGTGAATCATTTGATAAATGAAGATACGGTGGAAAATAACTTAGAAAAACCTGTTGACAGTGGTGAAAATATTGATAAAATGGGATTAGACAATATGGTGCAACAAAGTGAAAATCTGACCATTGACGAATGTATCGAGGAGGCATTCAGACTTAAAGTGCAGGATGATGCCGAGGGTGCGATACTTTATTACATGTATGCACTTGACAAAAAACCGCAAAAAGGGTTAACCTTCTGGATTGTGCTTGATATATGCGTTATGTATAAAACTCTGGGACAATGTGAGCTGGCATTAGATATATTAAACAGCTACTACGATATCTTTCGGGATATCATGGATGTTTCTGTCAGAGAAGAGATTGAGGGAAATTTATCTAATATACAAGTTTGACATACAGGATGGCTATGTATGAAATGATGGAGGGTGTATTCAATATGAAAAAGACTCAAAAGATACTTGGATTACCTATTATAAGCATATCCGACGGACTTGAGGCCGGAAAGGTAAAAAGCATAATAATTAATGCAGACAGGGGTGCCATTGATTATATTGTCGTGGATAGTGGCATACAGATATTCAGTGCCAGAGTCATTCCCACGGAAGATGTACTCGGAATAGGCGAGTATGCGCTTACAATAGAGAACGAAGGCGTTATCACCGATATCAGCAGAATACCGGCTGCGATACAGCTTCTCCAAAATGACATAAGGGTAAAGGGCACAAAGGTGCTTACCAAAAAGGGAAGACTGGTTGGTGAGATTGGGGATATCTATATCGATGACAACGATAATTGTAAAATAACCGGTTTGGAGTTTATAGCAGATATCACTCAGAAAAGGGTACGTCTCATCCCGCGTGATACTGTAATCACGTTCGGCAAGAATCTGACCGTTGTGAAGGAGGACATAGAAACCTCGTTATTGGACACTCCTGAACAGCTCGACTCTGATCTCAACTACTATAATATTGAAAAAAAAAATGACCAGCAGTCAGATGATATAGATATACATCTTTTTGCTGGCACAGTGACTGAGGCTGCCATAGCCGCCGCAGCAGATTTAGCGTATACAAAATCTGAATCAACAGAACCTGTTGCTTCCAGAACGGACTTCATTGAGAGTGACAATACGTCAATCCTTTTTGAACAACGACAAAGGCAATACCTTAGAGGCAGATTCGCCACCAAGTCTATCAGCGACGGCATGGGGAATCTTATTATAGCCGAGGGCGCAGAGATTGATGATGCAGTGATTGACAATGCAAAATCTAGAGGCAAGCTCATCGAACTTGTAATGAACAATAGGGCATAAAGACAACAAATGAGAAGCAATATGGAGTTGTATTCCTGTGACTAAAGTTGGAAATACGCTGTTTATAATTTTTCTAATAGTGGCTCAGAGTGCGCTGGCAATTGCTGTTGGGGTTGCCGCGTTGCTTTATCTGTCCAAGGATGTTGTGCCATCCGGGGTTTATGTAGGTGAACAGGGAATTTATATTGGCGGTTTAAGTTATACCGATGCTGTTAAAGCGATTGAAGCTGATTGTGCCGGCAAATTTAAGCACAAATCTCTTTTGGTGGATGTTGAAAATAGTAAAACCTATGAGCTCTCATTTTCGCAAATAGGAGCGATAGCTGATGGAAATGCTACGATTCGTCTGCTGGGTATTCTGAAAGGCATAAAGGACATTCCTGAGTTTTTAAATACGCAGTTTGGTCATTTCAAACCGGTTCTCCAACCAATTGTCAGATTTAATGAAGGCAAGCTCAGGCAAGCACTGATGGAACTGTCTGAAAAAATTAATGTAGCTCCTACGGATGCTTCAATCAGTTACAAAAATGGAGTAATTGACAAGAAAGCAGAAACCAATGGAATATCATTAAACATTACAAATACCGTAGAGGTGATACGGAATCAGCTTTCAACCGATCCATGGGGAACTGTCAAACTAAGCCGTGCGGGGAATTTTGAATTACAGGCTGTGGTTCCTTCTGTGAAAATTATAGATTTTGATGAGATACAGCAGGTTTTTTCTGAGTATACTACCCAGATTGTAGATGAAGAGCTTTCTGAAAGTATCAAGTCAGCAGCCGACGCTATTAATGGTGAGTTCCTACCTGCAGCCGCAGATAAGGGTAATCCGTCTGTATTTTCATTTGTGGAACGGTTAACTGCTGAAAATGCGGAGTTTGAAAATAATAACGAAGGCTATGATCAGGTTGCGTCTACCTTATATGCCGCACTGTTATCGGCGGGTGTGCCGGTAAATTCCATTACAAGGCTGCCACATAAGCTTTCTGTGGATTACATAGAGCCAGGGCTTGATGCATGGATTTCAGGCGATGCGGGCGATCTGAAATTCTTTAATCCCTTTAACCATAAAATTGCAATTTTTGCACAAACGGAAGGTGATAAGGTCAAGGTAGTTATTGCCGGAAGCATAAGTGACAAAAAGGGGAAATATGAGATTGAAACAGAAATTACTCAAAGGTTTGCTTCGCCTGTCTATTATGTGGAAAACAAGAGCCTGAGGTCAGGAGAAAAGGTTATACTGGATCCTGGGAGAGAAGGTATAATGGTAAATGTTTTCAGAAACGGAGAACTGATCGGTTCAGATACATACGAAGCCGAGAAAAAGATTGTCCAGATTGGACCTGGCACAGACTGGAAAGACGGTGATAAGTGATTGAATTAATTTAGTAGTACTGCTTAAGTACTTCAAGCGCGTTAAATTCTATGACTTTTTCCCCATATTCATTAAGATATCCTTCGAAAAAGCTTACATTGGCAATCTTTTTTCCGTACTCATTCAGTAACAGTTCAAACATTTTGGAGTTGGCGGCTGCAAGACCGCTTCGGATTAGCGTAAGATAGTAGGTGTCCTTGCATCTGTGCAAAGTGCTTTCTCCATGGTAGACACCTTCCAGTTTGTCTGCAAGGTCGTACACATCATCAATATTTTTAAAGGAATAGATATATAGTGCAGAACATACTTTGCGGCTCTTTTTCTTAACGCGCAGATCGCTTTTTTTCAGCCTGCTCTTAATATATTTATGAATGGATTCAAAATCCCCGTCTTCGTCAAGTCGAGTAATGGTTATAACAAAACTATCGTTTGAACCTGTTATAGGCTCGATAATCAGCTGCGAATCAGAAAGGTTGATGCCTAACTGTACTTCCGCCTGCTCCATTAATTCCCAGAAAAACTCCTGAGCAGCAGGAGTATTGTAGTTGAGCGCATTGAAATCTATGTTTCTCTCTTCGAGATCATTTAATGTGATTGTTACCTTTAATATACTGTCACTTATTTTTTCTATTTTCATCATGTCACCGTAAATATATTAATTTTGTTTTTCATACAAATCAAGCATTACAGATTATATATATATTATACTTC
>CAYGHY010000052.1:0-16151 GCA_964349435.1 uncultured Oscillospiraceae bacterium | reverse complement strand
CCTTTCCAAACCCCAGCATAGGTATTTTTTAGGAGATTTATAAATTCCTATGCTTAAATATAGATAGACGGCATCTTAAGGTCGGCTGAAATATTACTTCCGATTCTTTTCTGGAGAACGGAGCTTCAGTGTAGTTCTTCGGAAAAGACAGTGCTTGATTATTATGGGATTATACTGTATATCATATATTGTATACATCTTCTCAGTCCCCATATCCTTCAGGGTGGTTCCTGTGCCATTCCCAGGCAGTGCTTATTATGGTTGCCAGGTCATTGTGCTTTGGCTCCCATTTCAATTCTCTGCGGATTCTGTCGGACGAAGCCACCAGCACTGCCGGATCGCCTGCTCTTCTGGGCGTGATGACTTCCTTGATATTCACCCCAGTGACTTTTCTTGCAAGCTCCACCACTTCCTTCACTGAAAAACCCTTGCCGTTGCCTAGATTGTATATGCGGCTGCTCCCTCCGGATCTGAGCCTTTTGAGCGCAAGTATGTGCGCCATGGCAAGGTCAGTGACATGGATATAGTCTCTGACACAGCTTCCATCAGGAGTCTCATAGTCGTCGCCAAATATCTGAACGGCTTCCCTCTTCCCAAGAGCCGCCTGCAGCACTATCGGTATAAGATGGCTCTCCGGCCTGTGATCCTCTCCAATGGTTCCGCTTATGTGCGCACCTGCAGCATTGAAATAGCGCAGTGATACATACTTGATCCCATAGGCACTGTCCGCCCATTTCAACACATTTTCCACAGCCAGCTTCGTCTCCCCATAAGGATTCGTCGGAAATACCCTGTCCGTTTCAAGTATGGGTATGTTTTCCGGTTCACCGTAGGTTGCCGCTGTTGATGAAAACACCAGCCTTTTCACTCCATACTCCTTCATTTTACCAAGGAGTCTGAGGGTTGACACCATGTTATTATTATAATACTTCAAGGGCTCTGCCACACTCTCTCCAACAAGTGAATCCGCCGCAAAATGAACAACCTCTTCTATACTGTTTTCTTTAAACACCCTGTCCAGAAAAGCATCGTCCCTTAAGTCGCCCGGACAGAACCTGCCGCCTTTTATTGCTCCTTTATGCCCCTTTTGCAGGTTGTCCAGTATAATAACGCCCTCGTTTGCAGCCAACAGCTCTATCGCCGTATGACTGCCAATATATCCTGCGCCGCCGGTTACCAATGTCGCCATATACTAACCTCCTTTTATTTCCCTGCCGCCGTCCCCAACCTCCGATATGTAGAATGAGGGTATCAGACCGATCCTATACGCATATTCTCTGCCAACCTCATCAATAAACATGTCAACCGATTCCTCGCGGACAATGCTGACGGTACACCCGCCAAAGCCTGCCCCTGTCATCCTTGAACCGGCAACGCCCTCTATTTTCAATGCTTCTTCGACTAGTGCATCCAGTTCGACGCCGGTTACCTCATATAAATCTCTCAAGGAATTGTGGGATGCAATCATGTATTTCCCAAACAGCGCAATATCGTCCTTCTCCAATGCTTCAACAGACTTCAATACCCTGTCGTCTTCGGCTATGACATGCTCCGCCCTGTTTCTTGCCACTTCATCCTTTATTTCGTGTTTAAATTTGTTGAAGCCCTCCATCGATATCTCACCAAGGCAGGAGGCTTCCGGTATGAATTTCCTCAAGATGTCGTACGCCTGCTCGCACTGGCTCCTTCTTTCATTGTACTTTGAATCGGCCAGTCCCCTTTTCTTGTTTGTATTGGCGATTACAATTTTATAACCCTTCAGATTCAGCGGCACATGCTGATAGCTCAAATCCCTGCAATTTAAGAAAATGGCATGGTTGGCCTTACCCATTGCAGAGGCGAACTGATCCATAATGCCGCAGTTGACACCCACATAATGATTCTCGGCCTTCTGGCTTATCACCGCCATTTGCACCATGTCCAGCGATTTGTTCAGCCCAAGGGCAGTATTCCCGAGCGAAACCAGCGCAATCGCTGTTGCCACCTCTATCGCCGCCGATGATGAAAGCCCTGCTCCAAGTGGAACAGTGTCATGGTAAAGCAGGTCGCAGCCCGTCAGTTTATAGCCGGCCTTCTGTAATTCATTGGCAACACCCAGCTGATAATTGCCCCATTTAAGTGTTTTATACTCATCAAGTCTGTCAAGGGAGCCTTCTACCCGCACACCCAGGTCTGTTGCCATAAGCTTCATCATTCGGTCATCACGGGATCTGGCTATTACTGTGGAATTAAGCGTAAGCGCCGCGGGGAATACATATCCTCCATTGTAATCGGTGTGTTCACCAATCAGGTTCACTCTTCCGGGTGATGAAAATACCCTTATTTCCTCTTCCGTCCCTTGGTAGATTTCAATGAATTTTTTCTTTAACTCTGAGATATTCATATGGCAGCCTCTCCTCTATTTACCACTTGTTTATCTTTCCGGCATAAACATCCCTGTATGTTCAAAATGCCGCGCTACGCTCACTATGTTTGTTTTTTAAGCAAGCTTTTGAAGGGTAATTATATATGTACAGTGAATGCCCTTCTGGGAAGCATAACAACGGAATTCACAGATTATTGGAGCCGGATGCTGCTTCAAGTGTTTTGCATAATAAACCTCTTGTGTGCTTCCCTCAGTTCTCCAGCTTTTTCTTCCGGTTTAGTCGGATTGGCATGGGCCCAGGCACCCGTTTCACTGGAGGCGTTGAATTTCTGCTTGTCCGCAGCACGCATCGGAGGGAAAAATTCAATGTGGAAATGGTAGTATTCATTCTCATCTCCACTATTCACCGGATCCTGGTGCATGCACATCATGTATGGAAACGCAAAACCAAAAAGTGCGTCAAGTGTGCCTGTTGCCTCCTTAAGGGCCTTTGCCAGGTTCATCCTTTCCCTCTCGTTAAACTGCGTAAGGTTTTGCTTGTGATTTTTGCCGGCTATATACATGCCATAAGGATATTCCGTGAAAAAGGGCAGGAACACCAGAAAATCCTCGTTCTCAAATATCACTCTGTCATCCGACTGCAGCTCGTCCTTCACCATGTCACATATAAGGCAGCTGCCGTTGGTTTCGTGGTACTCTCTGCAGGACTCAAGCTCCAACTCCAGCTTCTTCGGTATAAACGGATAACCGTAGATCTGCCCGTGAGGATGGGGCATTGTTACACCTACCATCTCTCCCCTGTTTTCAAAAATAAAGATATACTTGATTTTCTCATCCTTTTTCAATTCAATGAATCTTTCAGTCCACAAATTTATGATTTTAACAATATGCTCCGCCGAAAACTGGTGAAGAGAAGAAGTATGCTCGGGAGAATAGAGTATGACCTCACATTTGCCGTATGCTTCGGCTGTCTTGTATAAACCTGTCGGCAAATCATCCGGTATGGGCGGATTCTGTGAAAGAGCCGGAAAATCATTGTCATACTTATGTACTTCATAATGATCCGGTACCTTCCCTGAGCCCGGGCAGAAGGGGCACCAGTTTTTAGGCATCTGCGGCCTGTTCTGCCTGTGGGATGCGATCATCACCCAGTCTTTAATCAAGGGATGCCACCGTAGTTCAGCCATAATTTATACCTCCGTCAACCTTTTCTAATTATATTCTAATCTATTATGCAGCAAAGTAAATGGCCGAATGTTGTAAAAACATGGCACAATGTTGTATGTATTATGGCTAATTTCTTAGGAGTTTTATAAATTGCTGCTCTTTTCAAATATAATTTAAGCTTACTTATTGACATATAATATTATACATTGTATAGTATTATATGTGAGGTAATTAATTTTATATTTCCAATTGTTTTCATGTAAGACAGAGGTGTTTTTTGTACGAAATCACTGGTTTGTATAGGCGGTAAATATATTAAGCACTCACAGCTGCAATATTGCACAACCGGAACTGTAATAAGATTGAGAGGGGAAGTGAATTCACTTGCTGAGATCAGATAAGGTTATTGTCATCACAGGAGGCACCTCAGGGATTGGATTGGCTACTGCAAAGGAATTAGCCGGCAGAGGGGCATATATTATAGGAACAGGCCGGTCCGAGGAACGCTGTTTAAAAGCGGAAGAAGAAATAAGAAGCAGTTGTCCTGATGCAAAGCTTTGTTACCTGATTGCAGATCTTTCCTCTCTAAGCGAGGTAACAAGGCTTGCGTCCAAAATACGCGGCAGGCTTGCAACAGACGGTATAAGCCACCTTGATGTTCTGATAAACAACGCAGGAACAGTCTCAAGCTGGTATGTCTCTACCGTCGACGGTTTTGAGCTTCAGTTTGCAGTCAATCATCTGGCGCCATTCCGTTTGACTTATGAGCTGCTGCCTCTTTTGCAGCAGTCCTCTGAAGGTACAATTATTGGAGTAAGCTCCGGATCCCACTACAGAACAAAAATACACTGGAACGATGTGCTTCTCAGGAAGCGCTACAACTGCCTGCTGGCATATAAACAGTCCAAGCTGGCAAATGTATTGTTCGCCACAGAGCTAAGTAGACGGCTTAAAAATTGCGGAAGCAGTATACGTGCTTTTGCCGTTGACCCGGGACTGGTAAACACAGACATCGGACTAAAAGGCACTGGCGGAATTATAAAAAAGGTGTGGGAAATGCGCAGCCGCAGCGGCACAACTGCAGAACAGCCTGCCCGCTCAATTTCCTATCTTGCCGCAGAGCCTGCCGCCAGGCAAACAGACATTGTATACTGGAAGGATTGCGCTCCTATGAAGCCCAGCCGTTATTCGCAGATTGAAGATGTCGGTTCCAGGTTGTGGGAGTTGTCGGAGAGAATGTGCGGTATAAGTTTTAACTTGAATCAATCACGCATATAAGGTAAATTGTTTATATAAGTAATGGCATGAATGCGTCGGCAGATACAGTTACGCCAGATAACCGGACAGGCCGCAAGGAGGTAGTTGGATTGGATGCCCAGATGAAAAAAGGGCTGTTGGATGCTTGTGTACTTCATATATTAAAATTGGGTGACACTTATGGTTACAAACTGACTCAGGAAGTTACCATTCTCCTGGAAACATCAGAGTCGGCCCTCTACCCTGTTCTCAGAAGACTTGAAGCGCAGGGGTTCCTTGAAACCTATTCCGCCGAGTATTCCGGCCGGCTCAGGCGTTATTACAGAATAACTGCCGGCGGGATATCCCGTTTGAACGAATACAAAAATGAGCTGATGGAGCTAAAAAAGGTAATAAATTTTATTGCAGGCGGTGATAATGAAAATGGATAACAAGATTAAGGTTTTTTTAGATGAATTGAAACTGCAACTGGCCGAACTTCCGGAGGCTGAGGCAAAGGGAGCATTGGATTACTATGAAGAATACCTGAATGATGCTCTGGACGAAGGGAAGAGTGCCGAAGACCTTCTGTCTTATCTAGATGCGCCGGGTAAAATAGCGTCAATGATTAAGGCGGAAACCAGTATAAAAAAAGCGCAGCGCAACCCCGGGCTGAAAAACTACTCCAGAGTTCTGAAATACGCACGAGACGGCATTACCAAGCCATTTTCGATACTGTTGTTTTCTTTATTCATTTTTACAACTTACAGCATGGCAATAGTTCTGTTCTTGGGCACCGTAGCTTCAGCGGCGGCAGCTTGCGTTCTGATGTCGGGTTTTATGTTTGAGGCGCTGAGAATACCGCCCAAATATTCCGCTGAGATTATCGGTGCAATAGGCAGCGGGTTATTCGCAACCTCAATATGCCTGTCGCTGGCATACGGGTTTTATAAACTGTGCAGACTTTTAATAATGCTTTCCTCCGGTCTGGTCGGGCGAATGCTTAATAAATCCCGCAAGCCGATACCGGAAATTGATGGCAATCCGGTTGAAAACAAAAAGACCTCCGGGTTGTTCCTGAAACTCTGCATCACCGCTGCGCTTGCCGGACTTGTACTTGCATTCGCATCAGGTTTGCCGGTTAAGTTGTTCATGATATTCAACAGCATGGAGCCAAGCAGTATTGCCTCAAAGGCTTGGGAATACGATACGGCTTCTGTTAAGAACATCAATATTGTTACTGCCCATTCCCATATAAGGCTTGAAAAAGGCAATTCAGATAAAATAAAAATAGCATACACGCAGCCCGACTGGCTGGAGGCCGAAATCAACAGCACAAATGGGCAGCTTAAGTTTACTGAGAAGTCCAACGGCAGTCTGCCGCTTTTTTCCCTCGTATCCACACATGAAAACAGAACAGAGGTTACTATTACGCTGCCCGATGACTTCAGCCCTGATTCATTGAAGCTTGAAAGCAGAGGAGGTTTCGTGCATATCGACAGCATGGATTTCAATGTCCTGGCAAAAACCTATACCGGCAACATTTACCTGGAGTCCGCCACCGGCGACAAACCGGCCGGAATAAAGGCAAGCACTTCAACCGGCATCATTCAGGCCGGAGGAGCAAAGGTTGGCATAAACACCGCAAATGGCTTTGAATACCATATGCCTGTCCAAAATGCAAACAGTATAGACATGGAAACCTCAAGAGGCAGCATTTTCATCAGGTGAACAGAAGTCTCATTAGCAGCCATTCATGTACCTTGCAGAAATAATTGCGAATAATCTTATGTGTTATTTCTGAAAGAATTGTCCAGTAGTTTTCGCAGCTGTACTAAAAAACTCACCGAAACATATACCATATAATTCCCAATAAGGCAATAACGCCTAGTATGATAATTGATTTATTGATTCTATCTGTTTTTCTTTTCTGCCTCAAAATGTTTAATACAAAGCCAATAACACAAACTGTAAAATTCAATAACAATACATAAAATGCATATTGAAGCAAATCATTATCCCAGAAACTCCTTACCGAGATCTCCAACAAACGGTCAAAGAAAGTTTCCGTATTGGGTTGTGCGCTATTGGTGAGCGTGAGTGCCGTTATAATTAATACCCAGCTGATTCCAACAGTCCACCACACAGTTTTTACAACTGCATCCGGTCCTCTGCGTCTCTCAGTAGAAATTCTCTTCATCTCTGCCATTATTTATCACCCATAATCATTATATGTAAATTAATCATCGAAATCAACATGTGTGGTTAATAATGCATTGATAGTCCTCATTCAACCGTTCCCGGCTTCAGCTTATTGCGAAGAGTCTTAGTGATCAGCTTTTAAACTTAAACCGGGGCAGCCATTCCTTATTTGCTTCAAACATCTCGTCCACCATCTTCTTGATTTCATCCAGACTGAGGACAGAAGAAGTAAGCGGATCAAAACAGACGGCATGGAAAACCTTCCTCGGGTCGCCTGTAATGGCAGCCTCCACAGCAAGCTCCTCACAGCGGGCGCTGGTATTGACCAATATTGCCAGCTGTTCCGGCAGCATACCTGCATGCATCGGGCTCAAGCCTCTCTTCGACGCCAGCACCGGCACCTCAACACAGCAGCCTTCCGGCAGGTTGTCTATCAGCCCGAAGTTGCGGACATTTCCGTTGAACTCAAACAAAGTGCCGTCTCCGATTGTTGCATTGAAAATATAAGCAGCGTATTCATGCCCTCTCTCCAGTTCCACTTTGTCCTTTGCCAGCCATTCATCAATTTCGCTCTTCCAGCTGTTTTCACGGCACAGGTATTCATTGAGTATATATCCATAAACCCCGGGGTTCCAGCCTGTGCCATGAGTACAGTATTTCTCGATAAGATCGGGTCTCTTTCTGAACCAGGCATTGTATTCCGAATTGTGTCCGCTGGATTCGGTTACGTAGTAGTCAAGATTCAGGAACATTTCATTTCTGACCTGCTCTTCGTTATAGATCTCCCGACTTCCGGTAATTGCCTTTCTGATCAGTGGGTAAGCATCCCTGCCGTTCCACTTGTATTCAAGATAAAAGGCCTGATGGTTAATACCCGCACACAGATAGGTGATCTCTTCCATAGGCGCACCAATCCATTTTGCCAGCATGTAAGCCGTTCCCTGCACACTGTGGCAGAGTCCGGTTACCTGCACCTTGCTCTGTCCCTGCATTGCCCTGCAAAGCATCGCCATCGGGTTTGTATAATTGAGGAATATGGCATTGGGACAGTAACGCTCAATATCCTTACAGATATCAAGCATGACAGGTATGGTGCGCAGCGCTCTGAAAATGCCCGCGGGTCCTCTGGTATCGCCTACATTGATATCAACGCCATATTTCCTGGGTATTTCAATATCATGCCGCCAAACATGCACACCACCCGCCAGTATGGTGCAAACTACGCCATCCGCATCTTTCAGTGCTTCCACCCTGTCCATGGTGGCAATAACCTTTGCCGGATAATGTCCGGCGCCGACAATCTTGTCTACTGCCTTCTTTATGGCGGCAAGGCGCCCGGAATCGATGTCCATCAGCGCTATTGTGCAGTCAGACAGCGCCGGGAAGGATAAAATATCCTTTACCAGACACCTTGTAAAGCCAAAGCTGCCTGCTCCGATAAATGCTATTTTCTTCAATTAAAATCACTCCCAACACATAAATATATTTTATTGCCTATACCTCATTTTAATGTAAACGCCTGCCAAGTAAATAGAAACATGCTATGTAAATATGGTATAATGATAGGCGACATGTTGAGAGCTTGACAGGAATAATTATAAAGTTGGCCGCGAAGGTGAATTATGAAGCAATCTTTATTGATTCACAGATTGAATCACACAGATTTAAATATGTATCAATGCGGGACACAAAATTGTGATGCAGGTCATTATTACGGCCCTGCCGTCAGAGACCATTTTTTAATACACTACATACACAGCGGGAAAGGCAAATTCTGTGTCGGCGAGAAGGAATATAGACTTCAAAAGGGTCAGGGGTTCCTGATATGTCCTGACGTTGTAACCTATTATCAGGCGGATAACGAGGATCCCTGGTTTTACTCCTGGGTTGGTTTTCATGGGCTGAAAGCTGAGAGTTACTTAAAAAGCGCCGGTTTGACATTGGAAAGCCCTATTTTGACATGTGAAGGGGATGACTTTATCAGCTTCTGTTTTGCCCGGATGATAGCGGCGAAACGTCTCCAAAGAGGCCGTGAAATACACCTTTTAGGCCTCTTGTACCTCTTTCTTTCCGAGTTGATAGAGCAAAATGGCAAAGGCGTATTATATGCTCACACCGGCAGCATGAAAGAATATTATGTCAAAAAGGCAATTGAATATATAGAAAAGAATTACTCCGCAAAAATGAGTGTTGCAGAACTGGCGCATCATCTTGCCCTTGACAGGAGCTACCTGGGCAGTGTATTCAAAAAGCAGCTCGGCTCTTCATTGCAGGATTTCCTGATCAATTACAGAATGGATAAAGCCTGCGAGCTTATGAAGAATGCAAGTCTATCCATTGGTGATATCTCGCGTTCAGTGGGGTATGATGATCCGTTGCAGTTCTCTAAGATCTTCAAAAAAAGCAGAAGCATATCGCCGAGAGAGTACAGGAAGAACTATCCCAAGGGTATAAACTGAACTGCCGGACGGCATTTAACTGTCAGCTGTACGCTTAATACTTCTCGAGAATGTACGCTCTTTCATACTCAATTCCATCGATTTCGACCTTTATAGTCGGGAAAATCACCGGCTGCGTTATAAAGATCGGGCCATCCTTGGTGGCAATGAAAGTATCCTCACTTTTTGTTCCTGTTATCGAAGGATTCCAGCAGAATGCCTGATTTTCTGCGATAATGCCTTTGTGAGTAAAGTTGATGCGATAATCCCTGGGGGTATACCCTATCGGTCCGCCCTGGTGGTGCTTTTTGAACTCCTCGCCATAACCGCGGTCTTCATATGCTTTTTTACCGGCCAGAAACGGGATTTGATAAGAATTACCCACAACTGTATTGTGGATCATGATACAATCAATCTCGACATTTTTCTTGTATTGCTCCCGCAGCTCATCTGTTACAGGAATAAAGTTTATGTACCTGGTACAGCAAATGATCAGTCCCTTATAGCGCATATTCCCTCCAAACTGCACGCGCTCTCTAATCACTTTCCCTGTCAGTATAGAGTGACGGTATTGACAAATGCGCTCGTCAGAGGCACAAAAGATCGAATGGAATTCAAGTCCGTTCCTGCGAATCAAATGCGCCAGCCTTCCTGCTGTTTCATTTTCGGTATCGCCCGGGCGAATGGTCGCAGCGATTTCTTCGACCGCAAGCGAGACTATACGCCCACCGGTCTTATACCGTTCGACCTCTTCCGCTGTCAGTGAAAACCGTAAGGGCTGAATCAGCCCCATAATGTTTCTGCCTGCCGCGGTCGGATAATCATATCCAACCGCACCGCTTGCACAAATATCCTTAATGGTATCATCCTCAAAGGATTCGTTATACCAAACACCTATCCGCATCTCAAACCCAAGAACCTCTAGGTATTCCTCTTTGATCATGCGAGGGGATTCAATGTTATTTGTAATAGCAAATATCCTGTCGGCTGTAATCAGCAAGCTGCAGTTTCCAATTTCTCCAATACCGACATAGTTCACACCGCCGCATGTCAGCCATGCAAAGTTATCCTGGCGCTTAATATGGCAGGCATCAAGATTTGCGCTCTGGAGCATTTGGCGGATACGTTCAAGCTTGATATTAAATTCACGATTATTATGCAATTTTAGCTGCTCCTTTTTTTTTCTCTTTTATACTTGCGCGAATCACCGAAACTAAGCTAGAAATAATTGTTAAGAGAGAGATAGCCATAAGGACTGCGGAGATCGGGCGGGTGAAGATTACAGACCAGTTGCCGTTATGGATCAGCAGGGTACGGTTCAAATTCTGCTCCGCCAGCGAGCCTAAAATCAAACCAAGGATCATCGGTGGAGCAGGATAACCAAATTTTTTCATAAAGTAACCCAATATTCCAAACCCCAGCGCAAACAACGCATCATCCGTGCTGTTGGTAAGCGAGTATGCGCCTATAAAGCAAAGCATCATAACTGCAGGCATCAGGATGCTTTTGGGGATACGCAGGATTTTGATCCATAACGGTGTCCCCAACGCACCAAATATCAAAATAACGATTTGCATAACTAAAAACGCAGCAAAAAACACCTTCATTTCATAGCCGTGATCCCTGAAAAGCAGCGGACCTGGCCTGATACCAATCAGCATAAACGCACCAAGCATAACAGCAGTGATCGTATCCCCTGGAACGCCAAGCGTAAGTAATGGAACGAGGTCTCCGCCGGTGGTCGCATTGTTGGCACATTCAGAGGCCGCAAGCCCTTCAATCGAGCCTTTTCCGAACTCCTCGGGATGTTTGGAAATCTTTTTAGCCCACTCGTAGCCCAACCAACAGGCTATCGCACCTCCTGCGCCGGGGGAAATGCCGATAAAAATGCCAGCAAGGGATGATACAAGCAAAGGCAACGCAATACGCTTCCACTCCGATTTTGTCAGTAAGAAGGACCCATAGTTGGTATCCTGCTTTACCAGTGTCTTCTTCTTGCTCATAACGTCTGAAAAAATCTGTGCCATCGCAAAAAGTCCTATAAGTAGCGGCAATATGCTGAATCCGCCGATTAGCAAAACTGAATCAAAAGTAAAACGAGCCGTTCCGGTGATAACATCGACACCAACACATCCAATTAATAGACCTAAAAAGCCGGTAATCAGTCCCTTGAGAAAATTATCACTGGAGCTGGCAATCAAAGTAAGGCCAAACAGCGCAAGAGCAAGGAATTCCGGCGCCTGAAAACTCAGCGCCAACTTCGCCAGAATCGGGGAAACCAGCATCAAGCAGACGCCGCTGAACAAACCGCCGATGACTGAGGCGACAAGTGAAATCGTGATTGCCTTACCGGCCTTTCCCTGCTGTGCAAGCGGATAGCCATCAAGCGCCGTTGCCGCAGCCGATGGCGTCCCTGGTGTTTGAATTAAAACTGCGGGAATTGCGCCGCCGTACATTGTTCCGCAGAACATACCAGCCATAACGACCATCGCCGGCAGCATATCCAACTTGTAAATCAACGGCAGCAAAATAATAATTCCTATAGAACCGGTAATACCAGGAATCGAACCTACGATAATGCCTCCTAAGCAACCTACAAGCATCATGATAAAGGTTGTCGGCTCAAACACACTGCCCAAAATATCTAAAACCATCCTTTAACTGTCACTCCTTTCTAGAAAATGCTGCCATGCGGAAGCATTATGTTAAACACCTCTGTAAACAAATAAAAAACAATCAATGAAAATGCCACACTTATTACAACCATACGCAGCCAAATGCGTTCACCATAGATCAGCATGAAAACAAATAAGAAAATCGTCGTAGAAAGTATATAGCCCAGTGGTTTGACCAAAGCAATATACAATGCAAAGGCCGCTACCAGCAGTCCGGAAAAGGCTAATTCCTTTAAATCCAGTTTGCGTACATCCTTTTTTCCCTTTTTGATCTGTAAAAATGCCTTTATTGACAAAATAGTGCCAAAGCCTCCAAGGCACACTGCTACAAATTTTGGGAATCCTCCTGCCCCGAGTCCTGCCGTGTCGGTAGGCATCTGAGAACTGGAATAATAAACCAAAACAGCAAGGATTACAATTCCGAGTCCAGTGAAAAAATCAAATTTATTGTTCATGCTTCACCTCGCAATATTCAATCGGATAATGAGATGCAGGATTAGTGCATCTCATTATTACTGCTACAAAAGGAATATGAAAATAGTCATTAAGATCAATAGCGATCGCCAAGTTTGTTGGCCTGAATAATCTCCATAAAAAGTGTATCTTCTTCCTTCAGAGCGGCACCGTACTCATCGATGCCCATAAACTGGATGTTCATGTTTAAACCAGCAAGGGTCTTTTTGAATTCTTCATCGGTAACAAGTTGTTTAAAGATCGATTCAAGCTTTTGCGCAACGCCGTCGGGAGTGTCCTTATGAAGCACAAAGCCACGGGTCTGTATGTTTACAACGTCGATTCCACTTTCCTTGGCCGTTGGGACATCGGGAAAGTAAGCAGAACGCTTTTCGGACAATATAGTCAGCATTCTCAAATCTCCGGACTCAACACTGGCCAGGCCTTCGGCGGGAACGTTCATCGAGCAGTCAACTTCCCCGCTCAAAGTAGCCTGAGCGGATGGTCCTCCACCTGCGTATGCGATATGGTTGGCCTCAATTCCAGCTGCACGGGAGAACTGCAACGCAGCCAGATGGTTTCCACCACCCGCACCGGAATTACCGATGGTCAGCTTGCCGGGATTGTCCTTGGCATATTTCACCAGATCAGCCACAGTTTTAAAAGGTGATTTGGCAGAAACAAGAATGTACGGGCTGTCACTGACAAAGCTGCTAACCGGCTTGAAATCCAGCGCCGAATACGGAGTCTTCTGCATGTGGGTTTTGACGGTCTGTGCGGTTGCCCATGTCAGCATGTTGTAGCCATTCGGGTCGAATGTAAGGTATTCCGCAACACCCTGCACGCTGGCTCCTCCTTCCAGATTTGTAACTAGCAAGGGTTGGCCGTTTGAATAGTTTTTAAACGACTTGGCAATCGCTCTGACCATCAGGTCTGTTGCGCCTCCAGGTGCCCACGCTACAACAGTGACAATCGGTTTCTCGGGATATTTGTCCAGCGTGTCAGTTGCGGCGCTTTCCTGGGTGGTACTTGCCTCGGTGCTTGCCTGCGTGGTCGTCGGCGTTTCTGACGGCGTGTTGCCGGAGCTACATGCGGACAGAAGTACGGCGGCGAAAAGGAATACGCAGAGGGACAGATTAATCAGCTTCTTCATGTTTTTCTCCCCTTTCAATTTTTCAGAAATCCCGCATTACGAGACTTCCTTTTATAATATAGTTTTTACAGGAAAATCTCCCGTTTTTCCTCGGATGCCTGGTAAATCGATTTAATGAGATGCAGACTTTTGAGTGCGTCTTCTCCGGTGACAGCCGGTTCCCGATCCTCAATGACAGCTTTTACAAAGTCTATATATTGCCTGGTGTGAGAAGCATCATCCACAGCAGGGCTAGTATTGAGCTGATTTGCCTTTTCAGGGTTCAACATCGCTTCAAAGTCCGGATTAACCCCATCGGCAAAACGATAAAACAACAGATGGTCGTTGCGGATGATCACCGTTCCCTTTTCACCGAATACGGAAAGCTCCGCATAAAGACCCGGATAAGCAACTGTAGTTCCTTCTATCGTCCCAATTGCCCCGTTGGTAAACTCCACATTTGCCACACCGATATCTTCGGCCTCAATCTGCTCATGCAGCAGCTTTCTGCACTTGGCGCTGACACATTTTGCATCCCCCAAAACACACATCAGAAGATCAATATAATGAACCGACTGGGTAATCAGAGCACCGCCGCCGTCATATTTCCACGTCCCGCGCTGGGGATTGCTGAAATATTCCCTGTCACGATACCAAATCGTCCTGGAAGCCCCCCACAGAAGCTGCCCCATCAGACCATCCCTGATCGCTTTCCGCAGCAATAGCATAGGCTCGTCAAAGCGGTGCTGCATTATGACGCCGAGCTTTACACCATGCTTTTTGCAGACATCTACCATGGCCTGCGCCCGCGGCACATTTATATCGATTGGCTTTTCACAAATCACATGCTTGCCGGCGCAGGCTGCAGCAATGGTGACCTCGCTATGCACGCCCGGCGGCAGACAAATGGCTACAGCATCAACGGAGGCGTTAAGCAGCATTTCCTGATAGTCCTTATAATAGGAGCAGCTGTATTGCTGTGCAAATTTATTCCCAACCTGTACGTTACTGTCAACAACGGCAACTAAGCGCGCTTCCGTAAGTGAGTCTATAATTTTTGCGTGAACCTTTCCTATGGACCCGCACCCGATCAAAGCAAATCCGACTTTATCCACCAAATCACTCATTTCTTTAATCCTTTATCAATACTATATAAAATTCATGTTAAATTTACTATTCTTTTTATGCTAATTTCATTGCGTATACTGCTATTATCCTTTATTATGATAATTGAAGAAATATTATTATTTTGCTGGCATTAAACTCTATGTTCCATGGATAATTTACCGTTAGCTCAATTTGGAAGTAGCAGTTTTTGTTAACACACTTGCGAAGGTCAAAGAGCTTCCTTTCTGCCTTTGTAACAAGGATGTGTCCGCAGTCAGGGACTATTATCGAAGGAGGAGTGCCGATGAGGATTCAAAAACAAGCATTTAAATCCCACACATACTCTCTTGAACAGGATTTCCGTATCCTTTATTATTCAGATATCCACAATTCACATCTCTATCCGCATACCCATGACTTTTTTGAAATGTACTTACTTGTTTTTGGGAAGATTATGTATAAAACCTGTGGAATTGATTTTTTTTTGCGGCCCGGCGACATACTGTTTCTGAATAAAGGGCAGCGTCATTGTCCTGTGCTCCTTGAACCATCGATACCTTACCAGCGCATAACACTTCACGTTTCACCTGACACACTGAAGGAACTGTCCACAAAGGAAGTTGATCTGGCAGAATGTTTTACACAGGAAAATTTTGTGGTATATCACTATCCACAGGAGGTACAAAATAACATTCGGTTGATATTGGGAAAGTTGTTTTCCATTGCCGCCAGTTCCCGGTTCGGATACAAATTACTTGGCCGCGCCTGTTTGACCGAGCTTTTCGTTGAAATCAATCAGTATAATCATGATCATTCCATTTATTCGTTCAATGAGGAAACAAAAGATATCCAATTGGTTGCCCTGGTAAAGCAGTATATCCAGGAACATCTTGAAGAAGATATTACAATCAATGCAATGGCCGATTATTTTTATATGAGCGAATATCATTTTATGCGTGTCTTCAAACGTTGCTCCGGCGTGTCTGCCTATCAGTTCATCCTGGCACTGAGGTTGGACGCCGCCAATTCTCTTATACAGCAAGGGGTGTCGTTTAACAAGGCCAGTCAGCAATGCGGATTCGGAGATTATTGCAACTTTTATCGGGCATTCCAGCGGAAGCATGGAACTTCTCCTTACAAGTTTTATAAAAATAACCCTACCTGACAGTCTATCAGTTTTCGCACTGCCGATTCACCCTAAAACGCCGAAAAGCCCTTATGTAAAGGACTTTTCTGTGTATCGCTATTTGTATTATGTTTGGTGGGCAATACAGGGCTCGAACCTGTGACTTTCACCACGTCAAGATGACACTCTACCAGCGTTGTCCTTAATACATGCAGAATTTTCTTTAAATGTCTCAATTTTAATATTATAT
>CAYGHY010000051.1:2175-16185 GCA_964349435.1 uncultured Oscillospiraceae bacterium | reverse complement strand
AAAAATGCTCCTTTCAGATTGATATCAAGCACTGCATCCCAATCTTCTTCGGACATCATAGCCATAGGTTTATCTCTGGTTATGCCTGCATTATTCACAAGTATATCCACGCTTCCGAATGCTTCTACAGCAGCAGCAATCATTGCTTTTACATCCTCGGGATTTCTGACATCTCCTTTGGATACCACTGCCTTGTAACCTGCATTTTTGAATTCGGTCACCGTAGCATCAAGTGAATCGGATGATACAATATCATTCAGCACAATATTTGCGCCCATTGTTGCCAGCTTGAGTGCAATGGCTTTCCCGAGCCCTCTCGCCGAGCCTGTCACTAAAGCTGTCCTGCCTTCCAATCGCATTGTAATATGTCTCCTCCTGTTCCTAAATACTTAATTCACCAAGAGTTGTCCGTAGTGAATCCAAATCGTCTATATTAAAATTCCTGGCTTCTTTGCTGATTTTTTTGACAAAGCCGCCAAGTATTCTGCAGGGGCCAATTTCAACAAAAGTATCTACGCCGTTTTCCAGCATTAATACTATGGTTTTTTCCCACAGGACAGGACTGCTGACCTGTTTTATGAGAAGCTCCTTAATATCAGCCGAAGAAGCGACAATTTGCGCAGTTGCATTAGCAACAAGCGGTATCTTAAATTCTGCAAATTCCACATTCTGAAGTTCATCAGCCAGCCTGTCACCAGCTGCTTTTAGCATACTGCAGTGGAACGGTGCGCTGACTGGAAGCATAACTGCCCTTTTAGCGCCTTTTTCTGTGCACAGCTCCATTGCTTTTTCAACTGCCTTGATTTCTCCTGCTATGGAAATTTGTCCGGGGCAATTAAAATTTGCCGGTTCCACGATTCCATAATATGAGGCCTTCTGACAACATTCCACCACAGCCTCTGACGAAAGTCCGAGGATTGCCGCCATCGTTCCGGCACCTAGCGGTACGGCCTCCTGTATGTATCTTCCTCTTTTTCTGACAAGGGATACGGCGGTTTTGAAATCCATGGTGCCTGAGGCCACGTGAGCCGAGTATTCGCCAAGGCTGAGGCCGGCTGTAAAATCCGGTTTGATGCCCCTTTCAAGTAATGGCTGAAGACATGCTATACTGACTGTAACAATTGAAGGCTGCGTATTTTCAGTAATTCTTAGTGTCTCTTCATCACCTTCAAAAACCATTTTTTTCATTTCAAAGCCTAGTGCCTCAGACGCCTGCTCAAATATATCTGATGCTGATTTATAAGCTGAGACGATTTGCTTGCCCATTCCTACATATTGGGCTCCTTGTCCGGAAAAAATAAATGCTGTCTTTCCCATAAAACACCTCTCAGTTATAATAAGACAAGCTACTTGCTCCATTTTATAAGCGCAGAACCCCAGGTAAGACCGCCGCCAAAGCCGACCAGTACTATTTGGTCACCTTTATTAAGACGTTTTTCTTCATATGCATCAGCCATTGCGATGGGAATGGAAGCTGAAGACATATTACCATATTTGTGTACTGTTGCATAAACTTTTTCCAAATTCACTCCCAGCCTTTTTACTGCTCCTTCGACAATTCTGATATTTGCCTGATGTGGTATAATGTACTTGATATCTCCAATCTCTATGTCTTTTTTTTCAATTACTTCTTTAGTTGCATGGGTCATTATTCTAACAGCAAATTTGAATACTTCTGATCCATCTTGCCAAATTGCCTTTTTGTTTATATAGTTTTTGCGTTTTTCAATATCTTTCTCTGACAAATAAAGACATGGTATGGTAAGATTATCGCCGTGTACACCGTCTGAGCCAATATAAGTTGATAAAATACCGCAATCATCTTCAACCTTTCCGAGAACAACTGCGCCTGCACCATCACCAAAGAGCACACAGGTGTTTCTGTCGGTCCAGTCGACAGCTTTTGACATGGCTTCGCTGGATACCAGCAGAACATGTTTGTAGTAGCCTGTTTCGATAAATTGCTTTGCAATAGTCAACCCATATATAAAGCCTGTGCAAGCAGCGCCAATATCGAAGGCAGCCGCATTTTTGGCGCCTATTTCTTTTTGGACAATACATGATGTAGCCGGTGTTAGATAATCTGGGGTGGAAGTGGAAACGATTATGAGATCTATATCATCGGCTGAAAGCTCTGAATCTTCAATTGCCCGTTTTGCAGCTTCTACAGCCATTGAGTAAACAGGTAGATATTCTGATAAAATCCTTCTTTCGGAGATTCCTGTCCTTTTTACTATCCACTCATCTGTGGTTTCAACCATTTTTTCAAGGTCTGAGTTGCTCAAGATCCTTTCTGGGACGTAGCTTCCTATTCCTAAAATTCCAACGCTTATGTTCTCTTCTATTGTCATCACTTACCTCCATTTTTTCAACGCTATCTTTAATCTGCACAAATACAGAGCTGTTTGCAAGATAAACAGCCTTCAGAATGACATTTTTTATTGTATTGTCGTCTGAATTGCCATGACTTTTGACTACAACTCCGTTAACGCCTAATATCGGAGCGCCTCCATCCTCAGAAGGATCCATCATCTTTTTGAATGCCAGCATATCCTTCATAACAAAAAGCACTGACAATTTTGAAAATATAGTACGTTTAAACATCGTTTTTAAAAATGCACCGAAGAATTTGCCGGTACCTTCAAGAAATTTCAACATGACATTTCCTACATAACCATCACAGACGGCTACATCTACATTACCTTCCGGAATATCTTTTCCCTCTATATTGCCAACAAAATTTATATCTGCCGAGGACATCATTGTATAAGCCTGTTTGAGCACTTCTGTTCCTTTTTTTGCTTCTGTACCCATATTAACAAGGCCAACCTTCGGATTTTTATTATTGTAAAGCTCTTTCATATAGATCGAACCGAAAATACCAAATTGAACATAATTCACAGGCTTACAGGTAGAATTCAAACCCGCGTCTATCAGAAGGCATTTGCCGCCTTTTGTTGGAATCATTGCGCCAAGTGCCGGCCTGTCAACACCTTTAAGCCTTCCGAGTATAAAAAGAGCACCGGTCAGAAGTGCGCCGGTATTGCCGGCGGACAAAAATACATCTCCTTTTTTTTCTTTTAGAAGATTAAAGCCAACGACCATTGAAGAATTCTTTTTGCTTCTTATTGCGCGAGTCGGTATGTCCTCATTAGTTATTACCTCTTTTGAATGAATGACTTGAATTCTCAGGCTGTTAAATCTTCTTTTTTCCAATATTTTGTTTATTTGATCACTATCGCCAATCAGTGATATATCAAAACCATCCTGGATTTTAACAGCGTCTATGCTTCCATTAACAATAGCATGCGGTGCATTATCTCCACCCATGGCATCAACCAAAATTCTCAAAATGTTTCACTCCCGTAAAATACTATTTTCTCTATGGTTTTTCAAGAGATACTAGAATGAATTTCCCTCTAAACATCTCTATTTGTTTTTCATATATTTTTACCCAAACAATATAATTGCTGCCCCTGACACATCTGACTTCTGCTTTTGCCACCAGCTTGCTGCCGAAATATACCGGTGTCTTGTATTTGATATTCGCAACTCCCACTAATGCTACACTGGCATCTATTACTGCAATGGCAAGTGATTCTGCAAGTGAATAAATAAAGTGGCCTCTTACAATCTTTGTTCTCTCAAAGGCCATAGATTCATTCGTCTCCAGCATGGATACTCCATTTTTCCCTAAGCTGATGTCAATTAATTCCCCGACTATTTCCTTGCTCTGAAGAGACTTGACCTTACTATAGTTGTGTTCTGCAACATTCTTAATTCTCTCCCGAAGCTCTGGAATGCTCATTTCCAGTCTGTCCAACCTTATAGTCGGCACACTGACAAAAAACAATTCCGACAATTCCTCATCTGTAAGAAATGGATCTTCTTTTATTCTATCAGATAATGCTTTTTGTCTTTCCTTTTTCAATAGAGACGACCGGCTCATTTCGTTAACACCACCTGCGATGATTATAAATGTGTACAAATTATATTTATTACCAGATACTATGCCCTAATAAGAAGAGTATAGTATAAATATTTAATGTATGCAACAATTTCCTCAAAATAATCAGCACTGCACGAAACATAAAAATCTATCCCTCCAGAAATATCGTGTGCTTGTGAGGTAAAATCAATATTGTAGTTCCCCCGAATGGTAAGAATTAAGACTTGCTGCAAATATAGCGTTATGTTAACATGTAGTCGCAGGTTATAAACGCTATACTTAGAAAGGGGTGCTAGAAAGTGCAATCCAACCTCTTAAAAAACATTGAGAAAATACTTACAGCCTTCGGTAACATAAGTAAGCTGCCTAAGGCCTTGATTAAATATGGCTGCTATATATTCTTTACGCTTTTAACGATAGGTAGCGTACTGGTTTTACTTAACAATACGCTTCTGCCATACGACTCATATCTTGATATGGTTTCAAAAGCAATTGTAATAACCAGCTTTACACTTTTTGCTGAAGCAATAATCGGCGGTCTTGCAATGGATTTCATATTCAACAAAAGGTAAATACCGCCTGGATATGACTTTAAACGAATGGGCATGTGGTTTTTTCGCGTTAAACTCTCTCAAGAAACAGTGAAAAGTCTTCCCTATCACAGTAAAGAAGCATTTGTGCAGGAAAATTGTTTAAGTCGTTGTCAAGAAACTGAAAACTGATTTTATGTTCTTCGCAAAAAGCTGTAATCACTTCCAGTTCATCCTGATCTTCTATTACAACAACCGGGTAATAGTATGCTTCCATAAACACTACCCTCCTTCAAACTTTCGTCTAGTATCACTCAAGAAACATAAACAGGATATCATAGCTACAGGTGAAAAGCAAATTTCCTAAGGTATGGATGTGTGATCAATGGGAATACCTGTGACTATTCAGGGGTACCACAATAAAGGTATGAAAATCGCTGCGATGAGCTCACAAAGACAATTATACCTTCAAAAGCTCATGAAAGGTTGTTTTTTAGCACGCTTTTGAAGGATAATGTTATAAGGTGGCTTGAAGCCTGTACCTGCATACCGGCTTCGAAGGACCTACCTTAATCATCTATACAACTTATCACTTAAAAATCAAGCTTTTGCAGGCTTGTTCGAGGTTTTCTTCCGGATGCTTCTTTCCTGCCACATAAAATATAGCGGGCTTGCTACAAATATGGTGGAATAGACACCGCTAATAATACCTACTGCCAACGGCAGTGTAAACTCTTTAACTGGCTGTATATTGTAGACAGATGCAAAAACGTACAGAGACACAATACAAATTAATGTCGTAAATGAAGTGTTAATGGACCTGCTCAACGTCTCTACAACACTTCTGTTTACCAGTACTCCAATAGGAACCTTGCGAAGAAGTTTTGTATTTTCCCTGATTCTATCATAAATTACTACCGTGTCATTAATTGAATAACCGATTATGGTGAGTACAGCAGCTACAAATGAATCATTGAGGGGTATTTTGAAGATGATATATGCTGTAAACATGACTATAACGTCATGAATCAAAGCAATTACAGCAAATACACCTGCTGATAGCCCATGCATGGTTCTGAATCTCCACCAGATATAGAGAACTATCAATAGTGAAGCCCAGAAAACAGCATATAAAGAATTTGTTTTAATCTCTTCTCCTATGAATGGCTCAACACTATTGACTGTTACTTCTGCATCTATTTTTATATTAAATTCCTTTCTTAAAGCATCCTGCACCGATTTGCGTTCTTCATCATTGAGAGTGTTCTGGCTGGCAATGTTCAAAACCATAAGATTCAGCTTTTCATCCGTGTCTTCTGTATTATAAGTCGATGATTTCTGTACTGTTGCCTTTTTGCTAATAGTATTTAAAACAATCTCTTCTGCCTTATCCGTACTAAATGTGTCATCAGGCATCTCAATCTGCATGATTGTGCCACCTTGGAACTGTATGTCCAACTGCACTCCGTTCACGAAATAGCCAATAATGCAAGCCAGCATTATGAGTCCTGATAATACAAAACAATACTTTCTTTTACCCATTATGTCTATCATCACTGTACCTCCTTAACGCCATACAACCAAAGTTTCTTGGCTAAATCAAGTTCAATTACTGCCGTTATCATTGTTCTTGTAAGTGTTAAGGCAGTAAAGAAGCTAAGCAGAACACCTATTGTAAGTGTATAGGCGAATGAAATCATCGGGCCTGTGCCGAAAATGTAAATTATAACTGCGGCAATCAGTGTAGTCACATTGCCGTCAAATATAGCAGCAAAGGCCCTCTTGAACCCTAAATCAACAGCTGTGCGCAAGGTTTTGCCACTCTTCAATTCTTCTTTGATTCTTTCAAATATAATGATATTTGCGTCTACGCCCATTCCTACCGATAACACGATACCTGCAACACCGGGAAGCGTTACGGTAATGCCGATCCATGAGATAAACAGCAGTTGGAGTATGGCTAGGGCAAACAAAGCGATGCATGCGATTAATCCAGGCAGCCTGTAATAGAATAGAAGGTAAAGGCAAACCAGAATGAATGCTACTATAAAAGCCTTTATGGTAACATCAAGAGCGCCTTTCCCAAGCATAGGACTGATTGCATTCATTGACTTTGCCTCTAGTTTGAATGGCAAGGCTCCCGCCCTTATTGTATCTGCCAGTTCCTTTGCTTCTTTTATGGCGTCATTGTCGGATGAATTGCCCAACGTTATCCTGGCACTGCCATCCGTGATATGATCATTGACAACCGGAGCTGAAATATATTGATCATCCATGAAAATAGCTATTGGCTGACCTACAAGCCTTCCGGTTGCTTCAGCAAATTTTGTCTTTCCAGCAGAACTTAATGTGAGAGAAACCTGCATACCACCGCTTTCCATATTCTTTTGAGGTGTTGCGTCACGTACGTCAGTTCCCTGCAGAATAATCTTTCCTGTTGGCTTGTAGTAGCCCAACTCGTCAGTTTGAGCCTTATCGACCTCCTGGAATGTCAGAAGAGCTGTTTTGCCAATTTTCGCCAGTGTTTTATCAGGATTGAACTCCTTTTCACCTGCAGCCCAGGGAATTCTGAGTATTATTCTTCCTGAATTGATGTCCGGAGCTATTTCCCTGTCAAGTATTCCTTCCTTATCAAGCCTTTTGCCTATTATAATCTTGGCGGTGTCAAGCTCTTTCTGTGTCGGCTTTCCACCACCTTCTTTCACAGCATAAAGCATTGCGTCAATGCCGCCATTGATATCGATGCCCGGTACAATGTCATAAGCACCGGGAATCCTTATGCCAAAAAAATTGCTTGCAAAACAAATATATGTCAGCGCGGCAATCAAGGCAATAACAAGGAAAAATTTCAACCCGTTGTTCAGTTTCATCTGTAAAAATCCCCCTTTTATCTTAACCAAAGCTTTTGGGATGTAACCCTGATTTCATTAATAGTATACATCACATAATACCAAATACATGAAGATATTATATATCTATCATACATACGGAGTCAATACTAATTCCCCCATTGCTAAACTGGTTGTTTGTGGGATTATAGGAGCTTTGAACCATTAATCAGCAACTGGAAATGAAGTCCCAAAAAAGCTGCAGCTCTTCTATTCATGGTCATCCTGGTCAGAAATATTTCAAAATAATCCATTACCGGGCATATGCTAGTATCTATTTGAAGAACCAGATCCGCCGTTTTAGCCTCTTTATCAATTGTGATAACAGACTCTTCGACAGCATAATTCACCCTGTCATGTATATCAAAGGTCGCAAAATCAGTATTTCTGACCCTGCTTCTATGCACATCGGATTTATCCGCCAGTATAAGAGCTGCGGAAACATTACTGACTGAGGTGCCTGTTTTTTCATCATGATTTCCGATGGCAAACATTATTTCGGCTGCTTCCGTGCAATCCATGCCCAATCTCGTCAGCAAATCATAAGCCAGCATGGCACCTGTGTGAGCATGGTCGGTTCTGTTCACAGCATTTCCGATATCATGTAAAAACCCTGCTATTTTTGCCAATTCCACTTCCCTGTCAGGGTGTCCGAGCTGTTCCAATATTCTGCCAGCGTTCATAGATACAAGCGACACATGTCTGAAGGAATGCTCCGTGTAGCCCAGTATTTGCATCTGCTTTTCTGCAATGGATAAAAAAGTTTTTACCTCCCCACTCATTTTGATATCCTGAACGGTTATCATATTGACTACCCTCCATCCAAAAATCTACAACTTGCCTTAGCTGATTTCTCTAGCAGATTGTCAGCTCTACTGCCTTTGCCCACAGCGCACATTCTACTCTTTTCCTTTCAAGCTCACATCCGATGGTATAGGGCTTGTCCAGACACTTATTGAACTGCCAGGCATTGGCAGCGCAGCCGCCGCTGCAGAAAAATTTTGCCCAGCATTCTTTACAGTCGTGTTTAGAGTAAATGGTCTGCTTTACAAACATATCTCGTATTGTCATATTGATATCAATACCTTCATTAACGTTGCCCATTTTAAATTCATCAATACCCACAAACTGATGGCACGGGTACAGGTAGCCCTCGGGCGTCACAGCTAGGTATTCGTCACCGGAACCACAACCTTTTATTTTTTTAATCACACAAGGGCCATGATCCAGATCCAGCATGAAATGAAAAAAGTTAAAGCCATCGGAAGCCTTATACCTGCTTACATATTCCAAGACCAGACTTTCATATTCATTGAACAACTGTGGCAGATCTTCCTGCCTGATATCAAAACCGGTGTCCTTCGCGGCAACTACAGGCTCGACAGATATCTGTTTGAATCCCAATCCTGCCAGATGTAATACATCCTGTGAAAAATCCGGATTCTCACGGGTAAAAGTGCCTCTGACATAGTAGCCGTCCTGCTCTCTGGAGTGTGCCATGTCCTTTATTTTGGGCAAAATATCACTATAGGTGCCTTTCCCGTCAATACGGGTACGCATTCTGTCATTGACCTCCGGTCTTCCATCAATGCTGAGTACAATGTTACCGATATATTTATTTATAAACTGTTTGTGTTCTTCATTCAACAAAACGGCATTTGTTGTCAAGGTGAATCTGAAGTTTTTGCCTGTTCCCTTACCCCGCTCCAATGCATACTCTACAATTTTCTTTACTGTGTTAAAATTGAGCAGAGGTTCGCCTCCGAAGAAGTCTACTTCAAGGTTGCGTTTGGAACCGGACCTTTCAATTAAGAAATCAATGGCTTTTTTGCCTGTTTCTGTCTGCATGAGTGTTCTGCTTTTTCCAAACCCACCTGTGGAAGCAAAGCAATACCTGCATCTGAGGTTACAATCATGGGCAATGTGAAGACACAGAGCCTTAACCACCGGTTGGTTTGTTTTATCGGTCGTATGAACTGTTAAGTATTCTTCAAAAACATCCTCTGAGAAAAGCTGACCGATTTTCTGCAATTCCTTCAATTCGGTTAAAGCTTCCAACACTTCTTTCTTGTTATACATATACGCTAAATTAGCTACAATGAGTTCTTCATCTTCGTCGAAATGCTCCAGCAATTCATATGCCAAATCATCCAATACATGAACCGCACCGCTGTTGACATCAAGTACTATATTTTTATCATGCATCCTGAATTTATGAATCATTTTCTCTATCCCCGTTCATTCGTTTACCCATACATAAACAGCGAGGAGTACCAAACTCCCCGCTGCAGTGATCTCAGAAGCTTTATAATTATCTCCTCCAAAATCTTTGTTTATCTCTTTTCGCATTTCTGGTTTGCCACCGTGCAACTGGTTTTACATGCTGACTGGCATGAAGTCTGGCACTCGCCGCAGCCTTTATTTTTAAGATCCTTCTTCAACACGGGGCTATTAATTGTCTTTATATGTTTCATATGTACCTCCAAAGCTTTTCTAACAGTCTGGCTTATTAAGAAGTCTGCTGTTTGTGTTGATTATTATAACACATCGTAATTATGTTGAAAAGGTCTTTCGTGAGGGTTCCAACATCTAGGTTTCTGCATCCGGGGTTCCTACATCGGAGTTTTATCCGGGTTTCATGCGGGTTTTGTTTCTCTTAATCTGCATTTTGACTAAGTTTTCATCTGTCGATATTTATATTTGGAACTATTTTTTATGTTTATTCCTATAATTCCTCCAATAGCACCCGTTAAAACACCAATCACCGTCATGGTAATCACATATTTATCAATGGTAAAATTCTTAAATATCAGACTACTGAAAAAATATAACACTAACATGTATATAAAACCTACAATGCTGCCATTTAACCATCCTCTGCTTTTTAACCCTTTTGTTGAAACCGAGCCTGCTGTTAGCACACTTATAATCGTAGCAACAACAACTGCCGGTGATATCAGCTTCTGAGGGAAATCTGTATTGGTAAGTATCAAAGCGAAAAAAATAAAAGCCGGTATTGTTATAATATACGCCGCCATTAACCCCTTCAGCACGGAGATTGGACTCATGCTTTCATCCGCAGTGGTTTTTGCATTCACATTTGATATACTGGGCATACAGCACCCTCCTGCACTTTCTGTATTATATAATATTCATATTACAGCACAGGCAGGAATAGAACACAAACACATTTTGTTTGGAAATGTCACAGTCGCCGCAATACTTCGCATTGACGACAGTAAAACCCGAAGGTATCAGGCCCCCTAGTTTTCCCTGTCAATGTAAGCATCGTAGCGACGTGGCTTTCCTAAAACGCAGTATCTTGTCGTTCTGAAGCAGCTGAGAAACTTGCTTGCACTATGACTCAACCTGTTTGATAACCTCTTTGATAGCCCATTTTTTAAAATTAATTTTTGCCTTTTCAACACCTGTTTCTATTGTTACTTCATCGTCTTTGATGTTGACTACCTTGCCTGAGATACCGCCAATTGTAATAACAGCTTCGCCCACTTGTAGTGCATTGAGCATTGCTTTAGCCTTTTTATCTCTTTTTTTCTGAGGCAGGAATATCAACAAGTACATGACTCCTATAAAAAACACTAGATAGGCGACTGTCACAAAAAGGTTACCACTTTGTCCATCAAACATATATTTCCTCCGTTAAATAATTTTATTTTATTACAGGTTATTGTTATAACCCTAATAATCAATGATTATAGTCTGTAACCGTATAGGTTGAAAAAATCGTTTCTATAATAAGCCAGTCTATCCTCCATTATAGCTTCTCTTATCTTTTTCATCAAGTCCAAAAGAAATTTTAAATTGTGCCAGGTTGTCAGCCTGATACCTAATACTTCCTGAGCTTTCAGCAGATGCCTGATGTATGCCCTTGTATAATTTCTGCAGACATAGCAGTCACAATCCTGATCCAACGGGCTGAAATCTCTGGCATATTTGGAGTCTCTTACTATGATTTTGCCTCTGCTCGTCATAACTGTGCCATAGCGGCCTATGCGTGTCGGCAGCACACAGTCAAACATATCTATTCCGCGAATTGCACCCTCAATCAGGTAATCAGGGCTGCCTACACCCATCAGGTATCTTGGTCTGTCGTCAGGCAATAGTGGCACAGTGCAATCCAGCATCAAGTACATTTCCTCTGCCGGTTCACCGACACTGAGACCACCTATGGAGTAGCCCGGAAAGTCCAACTTTACTAGCTCTTTGGCACTTTGCGCCCTTAAGTCGGCAAATACGCCTCCCTGCACGATACCAAACAATGCCTGTTTTTCTGTATTTTTATGGGCTTCCTTGCACCTCGCCGCCCAGCGAGTCGTTCTTTCGAGCGATATTTTTGCATAGTCATGGTTAACAGGATAAGGTATGCATTCATCAAAAGACATTATAATGTCCGAGCCAAGGTCATTTTGGATGTTCATTACAAGTTCAGGTGTAAATATATGCTTTGAGCCATCAATATGAGACTTGAACGTAACACCATCTTCTTTTATGTCTCTGAGGCCGCTCAGGCTGAATACCTGAAACCCGCCGCTGTCTGTTAGGATTGGCCTATCCCAGTTCATAAACCTATGCAGACCGCCTGATTCTCTTATTAGATCATTTCCAGGCCTCATATACAGATGATATGTATTGCTGAGTATGATTTGTGCGCCCACTTCTTTCAGTTCATCGGGTGACATTCCTTTTACCGTTGCCTGTGTGCCGACAGGCATAAATGCAGGCGTATCGAAGGAACCGTGCGGAGTATGCACCACGCCGAGCCGGGCACCTGTTTGTTTGCATTTTTTAATTAATTCATATCTTAATGCTGTCATAGCTCTCCCTGTTAATATTAAACCATCTGTTGCAACAAAAAGTATTTTACTTTATCAGCATTGCGTCACCAAAGCTGAAAAATCTGTACTTCAGGCTCACAGCTGTGTTGTAGGCCTTAAGTATATTTTCTTTCCCTGCGAACGCACTCACCAGCATAATCAATGTAGACTCAGGTAAATGAAAATTTGTTATCAGCGCATCCACAATTTTAAACCTGTAGCCTGGATAAATAAAAATATCCGTCCAGCCTTCCGCCGATCCTATATGTCCCTTATCCGAACTTACGGTCTCCAGGACACGGCAGCTGGTCGTACCTACTGCTATAATTCTGCCCCCATTTGCTTTGGTTTTATTAATTGTTTCGGCTGTAGAGGCGTTTAGCGAGTAAAACTCAGAGTGCATTACATGTTTTTCAATATCCTCTGCTTTTACCGGTCTGAAGGTACCAAGGCCTACATGTAGCGTCAGATAAGCCAGACTTATATCTTTTTGCATCAGTTCCTCAAGCAATGCAGGAGTGAAATGCAATCCGGCAGTTGGTGCAGCCGCTGAACCTCTATATTTTGCGTAAACCGTCTGATACCTCTCCGGATCCTCAAGCTTCTTTTTTATATAAGGCGGAAGTGGCATTAATCCTACTCTATCGAGCACCTCTTGAAAAATTCCATTGAATTCAAAGCGAACCAGCCTGTTGCCTCCTTCCACGACTTCAATGATTTCTGCCTGAAGATCGTTGTTGCCAAAAACAAACCTGGCTCCTAGTCTGGCTCTCTTACCCGGTTTAAGTATTATTTCCCAAATGTCGCCTTTAATATTTTTTAAAAGTACAAACTCAATTTTCCCGCCTGTTTCCGCACATGCTCCCAAAAGTCTTGCCGGTATAACCTTGGTGTTATTCAAAACAAGACAATCGCCTTTTTGCAGATATTCAGACAAATTACAAAAGACCTTGTGCTCCATATCCCCATTATTTCTATCAAGCACCAATAACCTGGAACTGCTCCTTTGCGCGAGAGGTTCCTGAGCTATCAATTCTTGTGGCAGTTCATAAAAAAATTCATTGCATTTCATTTTTCACCTACAAACATTCGAATTCTTGTACAGCTTATATTCTTCTATCATAAAAGAAATCATATCATGAAGTTATTACATTTTTCAATATAAAGAGAATAGTAACTTATCTACGGACACTTGGACTCCGTATTTCATCCCGGGTGCAGATATGAATTTTAATCACTCTACTATGGTCCCTTTAAAATAATGATTGAGAATTGCATCATATTTTATGCCCGCCTTCGCCATACCGATGGCGCCTTCCTGACTCATACCTACTGCATGCCCCCATCCTTTGCCTGTGAATGTATATGTTTCCGGTACAAGAGTTGTCTTTTTAATTATACCACCGGCGCCAAGAATAGATGCTTTGTTATTGGCGGCTTTTAAAGAATTAACTCCAGAAGCAGTGATAACCTTTTTACCCCCAAGCTGTGTCTTTACAGGGACTGAACTGGCGGGTAAGGCAGCTGCGGATGATACTGACGACCCTGTAGTTATTGCCGATTCCGTTGTTAGTGAAGCCGAATTATTCGGCATGGCATCGTTAGAAGCGGCAGTATCGGTTGCAGGAACGGTATCGGTTGCAGGAACGGTATCGGTTGCAGGAACGGTATGGGTTGCAGGAACGGTACCGGTTGCAGGAACGGTATCGGTTGCAGGAACGGTATCGATTGCAGGAACGGTATCGGTTGCAGGAACAGAAGCAGTTATGAGAACAGAATCGTTTGAAGCAACAGAAGCAGTTATGGGA
>CAYGHY010000051.1:0-2075 GCA_964349435.1 uncultured Oscillospiraceae bacterium | reverse complement strand
GCAGTTATGAGAACAGAATCGTTTGAAGCAACAGAAGCAGTTATGGGAACAGAATTGCTTGGAACAGCAGTAGTATTAGCTGTAGCAAAAGGGCCTGGTGCAGCAGTGACAGCATAAACATCCGCATCTGTTGAGATGGTATAAAGCTGGCTATCAAGGCCGAAGAGAGTTCTGGTCTTCTCAAGAGAATAAAAAGCCGGATCGCTCCTGTTTGCTCCCCTTACCGCCAGCTGCGTCACCCTGCCTGATTCTGCCATTTTAGTTATTGAAATTCCCATAATTCTGCCAAGCTGCGGAATCTTGGAAGTTACATCCGATGTTCGCAGTGATTTTGTCCATGTATAAATCTTCTCGTATTTATCCTCCACACTAACCAGATACGGATAGGAAGATCCCCACACATTACGCACATCTTCAGTTCGGCCTCCGCTAGAAGCAAAATAATATATTTGCCCCGCTAATTTACCATTATATGTTATGACTCTGTCCTTTACTTCATCAATTATGCTATTGATTTGCGCCACTTCGCTGCTGTAACCCTTATAAACCTGACAACTGGTAGTGGGACAAAGGTCAAATCCCGTTTTTGCATGTTTTCCCATGCTGTTTATTACGTACATTTTTGAGGCGACCGCTTGAGCTTTAATGGCCTCGGCAGGAGATCTGCCGCCAATTTCCGCAGGGACATTCCCGTAGAGGTATTCCTGCACAGATATCACATTACTGACTGTCATGTCGCTAGACGCCTGTCTTCTGATTTCCAGCGCCCCTCTATAAAGCTTTCCTTTAATGCTTATTACTGCCGGATTGTTTTCCGGTGCAGGCTGAAGCTGGAAATAACCTGCATTGCTGTCAAACATACAGAGAATCTGGAATTGAGCGTTAACAAGCACAATTCTGTTTTGGGACGGAAGAACCACCGTATATCCAACTTCGCCCAGAATTTCTCTGATCTTTATCAATTCTGTCTGTGCAGTTGCTTCATCCACATAGGAACCTGTCCAGACCTGCCATATATCAGCGTATGCGATGTAAGCCTGAATACCAAGCTGGCGATATACTGCAACCTGCGTACCAGCTGTTGCTGAATCTGGGTAGTCATTTCCTATTTTTATATGATATGGTCCGTATTTCTGATGCGAGGCAATGGCATCGGTGGATTCCGCAGCAGGATTGTACTCTTTTAAAGTGCCGCCGGCACTATAATAGTATGCATCCTTTCTTACGAAAAGAGTTGATGAACTATTCTCCCTATATATCTCAGAGAAATTACTGTCCTTATAAAATCCGATCTGCAGCCCCGAAGCAGCAGACACACTAAAAATAGACTGCTCAGTATTGACAGATGCATCTTTGTAGTAAAGTCCCACTCTTACTTTAACCGGAATATGATAAGCACCCAATGAAATTATTGAATAAGATAATAGTATGGCTATGACAATAAATAGCACTAAGGCCTTAATATAAAAACGTCTTATCATATGGCACCTTCTCATTGGTAAAGAATAATGAAATCAGCAAAATTATACTACATACCAATATTAATTCGACACATTATATCCTTCTTCCTTCTATATCTACATTTTTATCAGTTTTTTGATAATTTTAATGTCTTTGTAACAAAACAAAACAGGTGGAATAGGTGCAACAAAACAATTGACAAGATACCATGCCGGTGTTATTATTATTTAAAGCTTAAAGTGGATGAAATGCTGCTTAGTGCTTGTAATAAAGTAAATAAAACAGAATATATAAACGGTAGAGGCGCATTTCTCATAAGTAACGTTGCGGAGAACCACAGGGTTTGATGATACGATGTAAAAGGGTGAAATGCCGAAGGAAGTCAATTACCTGTATGGTTGATTCCTGGTTGCAAGAGTAAAAAACATTGTAACTGTCATCAAAACAATTGATGGAGAGCTATCAGTTCTTTAGGAACATTGAAATATCGGAACTGTTGGCGCTTTGCCAACAGTTAGTTTGTTATAAGGAGGTTTTTATAGTGAACAGTAAATTGAGAGTTGGTGTACTTGGCGGAACCGGAATGGTAGGGCAGCGCTTTGTCACTCTTCTCG
>CAYGHY010000050.1:0-16220 GCA_964349435.1 uncultured Oscillospiraceae bacterium | reverse complement strand
GCGACAGCCATAGCGGCGGCGGGAACAGATACTGCAGCGGCAACAGCTGAAACGGACGAGAACACAACCGAGTTCGCAGTTACTGAAGAAAAAAAGGAAGAGAAGTCTGCTCAGACTAGTTTCATGCCTAAATGGTACGGTAGTGTGGAAAAAACCTTTTCTATAGGTGAAACAGCTACTGTGTATGATATTGGGACAGGTCTCAGCTTTAAAATCAAGAGGACTTACGGACACAATCATGCGGACTGCGAGACACTCACCGCAAAAGATACGGCTATCATGAAGAAAATATATGATGGCAACTGGAACTGGGATAGAAGAGCAATTATTATCAGTGTAGATGGTTTGAAAATAGCAGCCAGTATGGCAGGTTTCCCGCATGCAGGAACGGACAAATATGCTGCAAATAAAGTGCTTAGCTCAAGAAGCGGAGGTTATGGACGCGGAGTAAACCTAGATGCTGTTAAGGGTAACAATATGAATGGAGTCTTTGATGTTCATTTTTTAGGAAGCAGGAACCATTATAATAACAAAGCAGATCCGAAGCATCAGAACTCAGTAAAGTCAGCAGCTAAATGGGCTGAACAAAACTATAAGTAAGAATCAACAAATAAAAAGTGAGTAGTGGGAACCTGATAGGTTCCTTTTTTTTGTATAGGAATTTGTAAAGCTACTGAAAAATTCCTATACTGGGGTTTGGAAAGGGCAAATGCATGAGTTTTGCTTAAATTGAAGAAAGCCGGACATAATTTTCTTTTAAATGCAAATAATATATAGCATTCTTGTACGAACAGCTTTCATAATTGCGATCATAGCAAGAAGGCTCAAAGTATTATATAAAACCGAAAGGAGGGTTATGGATGGCGGACAAGAAGGGAAAAGCTTGCGAATCGGATAAAAAGGTCAAACCTTCTACTTCAAACGACCAACTAGGAGAAAATGCAGGAGAAGGACGTTTCAAGAAGGCAAGTCCCAAGGACGGCAAAAGTAAGTAGCAGTGAGCCAACCCCGACATAATGAGGACTACTTAAAGAAAGCCAATGAAAGGGGACAGTTCTGTATATAGTGCAGAACCGTCTCCTTTTTCTTTTTGGCATCCGTTGATGGGTTCTTAGTTGGTGGTATGGACTGTGATGGTCAGGTGTGGTAAAGTTTATATATTCGAGAGTATGTTCAAATGTTTTTAGTACAGATTCTCGGCGGTAATAATTTCAGAGGAGTGAGTCTATATGCTGGAATGTTTGAAGCAATGCGTTTTGGATGCCAATCTTGAGCTGTCGAAGCAGGGACTTGTAGTCTATACATGGGGAAATGCAAGCGGTATAGATAGAGACAAAGGCCTTGTGATCATAAAGGCGAGCGGTGTCAAATATGAGAATATGACGACGGAACATATGGTAGTTATGGATTTGAGCGGGAAAATTGTGGAGGGGATGTACAAGCCCTCATCCGATGCCCCGACGCATCTGGCATTATATAAAGCTTTTACAGATATCGGTGGGATTGTACATACGCATTCTACCTGGGCAACAGTCTGGGCTCAGGCTAATCAGAGCATACCCTGCTACGGCACCACCCATGCGGACTATTTTTATGGAGAAATACCCTGTACCCGCGCTATGACATGCAAGGAAATAAAAGATGCATATGAAGAGGAGACAGGGGCGGTTATAGTTGAAGCTTTTGAAGGAAGGGATCCCATGTATGTTCCCGGTGTTCTTGTTGCCGGCCATGGACCGTTTACCTGGGGTAAGAATACCCATGATGCTGTGCATAACAGCGTTGTACTCGAACAGGTTTCAAAGATGGCGTATGCCTCACGCACATTGAATGCCAGTATACGACCGGTCTCAAGGACACTGTTGGACAGACACTTTTTAAGAAAGCATGGGAAGGACGCCTATTATGGACAAGTTTGATATTATGAATAAGGTGCTGTCTTCCATTGAACAGAATCCTGTTATTGCAGCCATACGTATTGAAGAAGATGTAGATGCGGCGATAGAAGCCCAAGTTTCTACTGTGTTTTTACTGAATTGCGATATTTTCAATGTGAAAAAAATGGTAGACAAGATAAAGCGGAGCGGCAAGTATGTTTTTATTCATCTGGATCTTCTGGAAGGACTTGGCAGGGACCGGAAAGCAGTGGAGTACATTGCCCGGGTGGTTAGGCCGGATGGAGTTATCAGCACAAAGACGCCCAACATCAAACATGCCAGAGAAGCCGGTCTGTTAACGGTGCAGAGGTTTTTTCTGCTGGACAGCCAGTCTTTCGACCAGACCATAAAGACAGCAAAGGCCTCCATGCCGGACATGGTGGAGGTTATGCCGGCAGTGATGCCGCAGGTTATAAAAAAAGTTTGCGGACTGCTGGAACTTCCCGTTATTGCCGGTGGACTTATAGAAAATAAAGAGGATATAATGGAAACATTAAAGGCAGGCGCAATTGGCGCATCTACAGGACGGAAAGAGCTGTGGCGACTATAAATCAGAGGAGATTAATAGGATGAAAGATTTATTAAATATCTGTATCGAAGAAATGCCCGGCATATCATATGATTGTGGTTGCAGTAACAGACACTCGGTTGATATAAAAAAGATAATTGTCAGAGATAACATCCTGCCTTTAATGGCTGAAGAACTGGAACCATATCGTACAGGGAAGCTTTTTGTTATAGCGGATCAGAACACATATAGGGTGTTTGGTGAAGCCGTAGTTAAACAGCTTGATAAGGACGGATTCATCTTGAAAAAGCACATCTTTGAAGGAGAACACACCCTTGTGCCTGATGAACGTGCTATCAGCAGACTTTTATTGGAGCTGGAGGAAGGCGTTTCTTTCATCATAGCCGTAGGCTCCGGCTCATTGAATGATCTGACCAGAATTATCAGCCACAGGGTTAAAGTCCCATATGCAATCATTGGTACGGCTCCATCTATGGATGGATATGCATCAACCTCATCGTCGCTGATTATCGATGGTATTAAAATCACCTGTCAAGGTGTCTACCCAACCATGATATTTGCGGACACATCTATTATGAAAAATGCGCCGATGGAGATGATAAGAGCCGGTTATGGTGATATTATCGGCAAGCTTACTGCAAAAGCCGATTGGGATCTGGCTACGGTTTATGATAAAGAGTACTACTGCGACGCCACGTCCAAACTGGTTCAGAATGGTGTTTCAAAGTGTATTGAGAGCGCAGCCGGACTGATAAAAAGGGATGAATCGGCTATCAGAATGCTTATCGAAGCACTCATACTAACCGGAGTATCTATGGGACTCACAAAGTTTTCACGACCGGCTTCCGGAACTGAACATCTGATGTCGCATTACTGGGAAATGGATGCGGTAGCTGCCGGGCGCGAGCATCAGCTGCACGGCAATGCAGTGGGCGCCGGAACGGTTATCTGCGCCATGCTGTACGAAATGACAGAAGAGCAACTGCCGGGGGCGCTGCCTGAGGGCTTGAAATATCCTTCTTCACAGTATATTATCAGTCTGCTTGAAAAGGTAGGTGCATGTACCAACCCCAGGGAACTTGGAATAGACCGTGAGCTTTTTATAAACAGTGTTCTGTATGCCATGAGACCCAAAAACAAATACACGATATTGAATCTGCTGCATCAAAACGGAAAACTTCCTGAGTTTGCAGATCTCCTGGCCAGGAGGTTCTATGACTGACAAGCCGGATAGACTTAATGAAAAAAAACTATTTGTCCTTGATATGGATGGCACATTTTATCTTGGTGATAGGTTGATTGAAGGCTCCTTGGCATTCCTCGAAAAGTTGCAGGCTAAAGGCAGAGAGTTTCTGTTTTTCACAAATAATTCGTCGAAGAGCAGTACCTTTTACAAGATGAAACTGGCCGAAATGGGCTGCTTCGTAGAAGAAAGTGCAATTGTTACATCTGGGGATGTTACGATAAAATACCTGAAGGAGCACTACCCGGGGGCAGGAGTTTATCTGGTAGGTACTAAGCTGCTTGAGGAAAGCTTCATTAAAGATGGTATCAGGTTAACGGAGGGCAAACCTGACATTGTAGTACTAAGCTTTGATACGACGCTTACTTATGCAAAAATAATGAAGGCATGCACATTCATCCGTAATGGCGCATTGTTTCTTGCTACCCACCTGGATTTGAACTGCCCGACGGAGGATGGCTTTATCCCCGATTGCGGCGCGATGTGTGCCATGGTGGAGGCTTCCACAGGAGTGAAGCCGAGATATCTTGGTAAGCCCTTCAGAGAGACTGTGGACATGATAAAGCTGATTACAGGCAGGAAAGACGAGGAACTGGCCTTTGTAGGCGACAGGCTTTATACGGATATCGCTGCGGGTGTAAAAAACGGTATAACAGGCATATTGGTGCTGACAGGGGAGACAGAACTGAAGGATGTGGAAAAATCGGAGGTTAAGCCCGACTTTATTTTCGAATCCCTCGCTGCTCTGGGCAAGGTGCTTTAGATTATTGAAACAAAGGAGAGGAACATATGGCGGACATAATAGCTCAATTGATAAAGGAATTCAAGCTCAAGCCCTTTCAGGTGGAAAACACCGTCAAGCTGGTGGACGAGGGCAGCACTATTCCGTTCATAGCTAGATACAGAAAGGAATTGACAGGTGAACTGGATGACCAGGTGTTAAGAGAACTGCATGAAAGATTGGTTTACTTGAGAAGTCTGGAGGAGAGAAGAGAAGATGTCAGAAGGCTTATAAACGAGCAGGGTAAGCTGACACCGGAGATTTCTTCCGCACTGGATGCATGCAGAAGTTTGCAGGAAATCGAAGATATTTACAGGCCTTTCAAGCCGAAAAGAAGGACCAGGGCGTCCATTGCCAGGGATAAAGGACTGGAACCGCTGGCAAGGATACTTTTTGAGCAGGATATTGCGAAGGGTAATATTGTTGAGATTGCCGCGCCTTTTGTTGATGCTGAAAAAGGTGTAAATAATACAGACGAAGCCCTTGCAGGCGCTATGGATATTATAGCAGAGGAAGTGTCCGACAATGCTGAAACCAGAAAGTCCGTCAGGGAGATGTTTTTCAGGCATGGTATGCTGGTTTCCAAAGCATTGAAAGAGGAGGATTCTGTTTACAGGCTGTATTATGACTTTCAAGAGCCTGTTTCAAAAATAGCAAAACACAGGATACTGGCTATCAACAGGGGTAAAAAGGAAGAATTCCTCCAGGCTGAAATTGAAATGCCTGAGGAACTTGTGGTAGCATACCTGAAGTCTAAAAATGTTAAGAGGAATTATTCCATTACTTCCGAGTACGTGGAAAAGGCTGTGGAAGATTCATATAAACGTTTGATTGAGCCTTCTATAGAGAACGAGGTTAGAAATGAACTTACTGAACTGGCAGGAGAGCACGCAATGAAGGTGTTTGCGGAGAATCTCAGAAACCTGCTGTTACAGCCGCCTGTGAAAGGCAGAGTAGTGTTGGGTCTCGACCCTGCGTACCGCACCGGCTGCAAGATTGCTGTTGTGGATGATACGGGGAGAGTGCTGCTTACCACCGTTATATACCCTACACCACCCCTAAACAAGGTGGAGGAAGCGGAAAGGGTCATATTGCATTTGATAGATAAGTTTAAGGTTGATTTGATTTCCATTGGAAATGGCACAGCTTCGAAGGAGTCTGAGATATTTATAGCCAATATACTGAAAAAGGCTGCCAGAAAGGTTTACTACATGGTGGTCAGTGAAGCGGGCGCATCGGTATACTCCGCATCAAAGCTTGCTGCGGAGGAATTTCCTGACTTTGATGTTTCACTTAGGAGCGCTGTGTCTATTGCCAGAAGACTGCAGGATCCGCTTGCGGAGCTGGTCAAGATTGACCCAAAGGCTATAGGAGTGGGGCAGTACCAGCATGATATGAATCAGAAGAAACTTGGGGAGACTCTCGGAGGAGTGGTAGAGGACTGTGTAAACAGTGTAGGCGTAGATCTCAATACTGCCTCGCCATCGCTGTTATCCTTTGTCTCAGGTATCAACTACACTGTTGCTAAAAATATTGTGGAATACAGGGAAACTAATGGACGTTTTAAGAGCAGACAGGAACTGAAAAAGGTTAAAAAGCTGGGAGAAAAGACATTTGAACAGTGTGCCGGCTTTCTAAGGATTCAAGGCGGGAAAAGCATACTGGACAATACTTCTGTTCATCCCGAGGCTTATCCGGCGGCGGAGAAGTTATTGAGAACACTTTGCTACACACTGGAGGATGTTCAAAACAGGCGTCTGGGTGACCTGACAAAGGATGTTGAAAAGATAGGCATAGGGCATGTTGCAGCGACAATAGGCGTCGGTATACCCACTTTGCGCGATATTATCAAGGAGCTGTTGAAACCCGGACGCGACCCAAGAGATGAGCTGCCAAAGCCTGTTTTGCTGACAGATGTACTGGACATTACCGATCTGAAGCCGGGTATGGTGCTGACAGGCACTGTGAGAAATGTGGCGGACTTTGGGGCATTTGTCGATATAGGTGTTCATCAGGATGGACTGGTGCATATATCAGAGCTGGCCGACAGGTTTGTTAAAAATCCTATGGAGGTGGTATCTGTGGGAGATATTGTGAAGGTCAGGGTGCTGGCGGTGGATGCTGACAAGAAGCGGATCAGTCTCAGTATGAAGAGCGTATGAAAGAAGGATGGTTCAAAATGAATATTTTAAAGACTACTGCACGAGCTGTGGGGAAGCGGCCGTTCATTCTGGTGCTAATCGGTATACTAATGCTGGCGGCAGCCATTGCAAATGCTTCTATTCCGGTTATGGCTATGATGATTGGAATAGTAAATATGACGAGCGCAGGTGTTTTTGAAAGTCTGCTCTCCGTTTTGCAGATGTTGATTGATCCAGGAATCATACCTATGCTGCTTAAATTACTGGCAGTACTGGCGATACTGTCTTCAATCGCCGCCGGGCTGCTGCTTCCGGGCTATTTACTGATAGTTGACGATGGCATGGCAATGGGGCGTAAAAAAAAGGGGCTGTTTTTAGAAGGCCTGAAGAGCTATTTTTTCAAATTCTTTTTTATAACATTGAAAACGGTATTATTCACTGCTTTTTTTGTTATATTTCTGATGGTTGCATCTGTACCGGCTATTATTGTAACAAGAGCGGCATTTACCACCAAGCCTGATCTGCTGCTTGGCGCGCTGTTTATAGATTTAGTCACAGCCGGTGTGTTTTTGATGTGTCTGTCGTTTTTTAAAGCATATGTGTATATGTGGTATATAGCTGCATCAAAAGGCGAGAAAAGTCCCTTCAAAAACGGTAAAGCCGTTGCAGAGCGGCAGTTTGGGAGATTGGCTCTAGGCCTGCTGGTTTTCGATGTGATTTTTGTTGCAGTCATTTTTCTTATTTATCTGAGTGACAATCAGTTTTTTCGTTATACTGCAGGCTGGGCATCCGCCACTGTCATATTTACCACTTTGGCAGTATACCTGGTTCAAGCCTACAAAGCCGGAGCGGACAATTCTCAAAATTAATGCGCCGGGCCGGTGAGACAGTATTAAAATTAGCATTTCATTTAGCGAAGTTATGATTCCCTATGACTACTATGATTGGCCTTGACCAGATCCAAGAGCTTGTGGCAGTATTGGGATTGTAGTAATAGATGCAGCCATACGAGGGATCCCAGCCATTCATGGCATCTCTTGCGGCGTTGAGGGAGCCGGTATCCGGAGCCAGGTTTATTTGTCCGTCATACACAGCGTCAAAGGCTCCTGGCTGGTAGATTACTCCTGCAATAGTTTTTGGAAATCTTGAATCTGCAGTTCTGTTTAGCACAACGGCTCCCACTGCAACCTTGCCTTCATAAGGCTCGCCTCTTGCCTCGCCATGAATCAGCCTTGCCAATAGCTGTACATCGCCGGAATTTGCACCGGCAGCACCCTGATTACCGGCGCCTGACTGATTGCCTGCAGGAAGGCCGAGGGCAGCGAGGGTTTCCGGGCCGGTTATGCCATCTACAGCCAGACCGTTCTTTATTTGAAAGGATTTAACGGCACTATAAGTCAGATATCCGTAAAGACCGTCTATATCGCCTGTGTAATAGCCCCAGGCGGACAGCCGGGTCTGTATTTTTGTTACCTCGTCCCCACTTGAACCGTATTTTGAAAGAGTGGCTATGCTGTAGCCATACATGTCCAGGAATTGTGTCTGATAGAACAGGGTGAATACGATCAATATCGTAATTAGAATTAGGAATGCAGTTTTTTTGTGCATTGCTGTCCCTTTCTTCTTTTGTTCTAACTTAGTCCCTGCTTATTTTTTGCAATTAAAACGAATTTATTCAGAAAAGTAGAATGTAGATAAGGATGATGAGCAGAAGATCATCTTCGATGGATTCATCAAGCATAAGAATAATAAGCCCAATCAGGATGATTTCTTCTATTTTAACGTGCCGGCGTATGAACTGAATAATCCCAGCCACAGAAGGCAACAGCCTTTTTTCTCCGGCATATCCGGGAGAAACCTCTCTCTCATTTGGCAGCGGAATACCAAAGAAGTCCTTCTGTTGAAGGAAGCCGGCGGTATTCATAGAATATGACGGATTTGGACTGTAAAAAGGAGACGCATATTTTTTGGAATTATGTAATGGCCTCTTATAAGGCATCCAGTCCACCTCACTATTTTTCACGCTCATTAAACAGTCTGCTTAAACTGGCTACCTGCAGCAACTGAATACAACTCCCTATTTTTTTCTGACGTTTGCTATTCATAAAGGGCTTTATAGCATGCAACAGGTTTACACGCGGGTCGCTTTCCGTATTAAGTTTATTCAGAGCCTTCCTGGCCGTATCTTGAATATTGGCATTAATGACTGTATCTGTATTTGAAGACTTTTCTGGAATATCGGAATCAGAGGAAGCAGCCTGGCCGGCATCCTCTTCCTTTCTTTCCAAAGAAGCGGCCAATAAAGCAAGAAGTTCCTTTAAATTGTCTGGTGCGTTTTCCTGCCCCAGCATTTGTGCAATTTGTTGAACCTTTTTGCCAAGATCATCACTCATAATACTTTCCTCCGAAGCCTGAGACTCTGTCAAACCCGATTCCTTACATTATCATAAGTTTTAGGCAGACAAAGTACCAAGCATTAATAATATATTCATGTTTTATTTAATAATGTCTTTAATTTTGTTTATGATCTCGGGGCCCTGATTGCCAAGCAATTTTTGGACGGAATCCAGATCTATGCTGTTCAGCTTCTGTATCATTTCAGCTTTATTAAATTTCATTTCCTTGAGCTTATTGTCGTCCAGTTCATTTAACTTGGATAAAAGTTCATTTTTATCCACCTTACCAATCTTTTTGGCCAATTCCTCACTATTTCCATCCTTAAGCATATCCATTGCAGCGTTTAATTTTGCCTGCAGTACTTTATCATCCATTTTACCAAAAAGGTCGGCCAGCTTTTTGCTTAAAGCATTAGTCATATAGTTATTACCTCCATAAAAAATTATCAAATTATATAATACAAACTCCTGAAACCCTTAAATTTCAAGAGTTTTAGGATTGTTTTATGTAAGAATTATGCTCCGGGGGGCTCTCCTCCGTTCTGCTGATGCCGGTAAACAACAATAGGAATGCAGCAATGATAATTAGAGGAAGAATACCCATGTTGTCCTCATGTTCGCCATGACTGTTGGTTCCACGCCCGGACAGGAGGATAAAAATAAAAACAGCAGCAAAAATCAAGACTTCATCAAGTCCATCATCAAAAACACTTCTCAAGATGTTGGGAATATTTGCCAATAAAGTCATAAGATTGCCTCCGGGAATATATAATTATCCTTCAAAAGCCTGTTTTATAAACAACCTTATATGAGCTTTTGAAGGTATAACTGTCTTTGTAAGCTCATCGCAGTGATTTTATACTTTAGTTTGCAGCTTAGCTGCGATATAATAACTATATATTCTATGACGAATATCGAGAAAGCGTTACTTAATTTTTGTGTAGCTCATTAATACATATCGTAGTACTTCAAAGTGCGGAAATAACTGCAACAGGCTTTAATAAAACAGCTTTAGGAATACAAGTATAAAAAAAAGCAGGGAGTCATTTTTGCTGCACGTATTTATACCGCGTTTGCCGGTTGATAGGATACCCAGTCCGCTGTTGTCGTAAAAGAGCAGCAGAAAAATCAATATAAAGAAAAGGAGAGTACAGTCATTTTTTCTGCAGCAGAGTTCGTTATCAGACATAATTCCATCCCCCTTTAATGGACAAATCACCATTCATCATTAACATAATATGCAACTATGCGGGATATTGTTACTGTGTGCTGTTATATCAAAGCATTGTGTTGATGTTGCGAATCATAAAAGTATATAATATAGGTAATTCTGAAGAAAGGATTTCCGCCATGTATGATATTATTATCATTGGTAAAGGCCCGGCAGGCTTATCAGCTGCGCTTTATTGCGCAAGAGCAAATTTGAAGACGCTAATTATCGGGAGAAATGACAGCAGGCTGAGGAAGGCTGACAAGATTGACAACTATTTTGGTTTTGCGGAGTCTGTGAGAGGAGAGCAGCTGCTGAAGGATGGTGAGAGTCAGGTGAAAAGACTTGGAGCGGTGGTTGTCGAGGATGAAGTAATCTCTATAGAAAAAGAGGACTGCTTTAATGTAACTACGGCCAGTAGACAATATGCCTGTAAAGCTTTATTACTGGCCACGGGACAACCCCATAAGGTAATAAGGATTGAGAATCTGGTGAAGTTCGAAGGCAGGGGAGTTAGCTATTGTTCTACTTGCGATGGGTTTTTTTATAATAACCTGAAGGTAGGCGTACTTGGACATAAAGATTATGCGGTGCATGAAGCCCTTGAGCTTTTAACTTACACCGGTAATATTACGATTTATACCAATGGCAGAGAGTTGGAAATCAGCAGTAAGTATTATGAGGATGTGCAGCAGCTAAAGGTTGATAAGAGGCCGATATCAAAGCTGGATGGGATAGAGTTTCTTCAGAGACTGCATTTTGCCGATGGCACAAGTGAAGAAATTGACGGTGTATTTGTGGCTTATGAAAGCGCCTCCAGTGTAGACTTTGCACGAAAGCTCGGTATATTGGTCGAGGGCAGTTCTGTTGTCGCAAACACAAAGCAGCAGACGAATCTTGAAGGGCTGTTTGCCGCCGGAGACTGCACGAGCAGCTTCAAACAGATATCTGTAGCGGTAGGCCAGGGCGCCGTGGCAGGAAAGGCTATGACCGAATATGTCAAAAGCTTGTAGACACAGTGGCAATAGGAGTGTGTGGGTGGAAACGTTGCATTCAAATAATACCGGATTGATTTTATTTTTGCAGTGTGTTAATATAAATTTGATTCGCCGGTGTGGTGGAGCCAATATGTTATATTTTTTGAAAGGAAATGATAGTATGAGTCGGTTACGGATAAAATGTTTTGTACATGTGGACTGTTCTCATGCTGCTTTAAAATTAGTGACTAGAAAAGCCCTGTGATAGTATTTCCTTCACAGGGTTCATTTTTTATACATTAGGATACTGCATTTACAAACGGAACGGGAGGATACATCTATGTTACTTGGAAACTCGCTTATTATAAATGAAAACGCCGTCTTCCGAAGCCTGAGAAAGGATGGGCTCAGCTTTGAGCAGGTATGCTGTGACATCATTGAATTTATTAAGACAGATACCGATTGCTCCTATCGCATTTCTGTCGGCACGGATTCACAGGTTGGCTCCAAATCAGTATTTGTATCCTGTATTCTCATCCATCGGATTGGCAGAGGCGCTATTGGCTTTTTGCATCGACAAGACATGCAAAGGCCGGTGACAAACCTGAGGGAAAAGATTTACCTTGAAACCTGCGCCAGTTTGCAGCTTGCATATTTGTTTGACGAAGATCACATGAAACGTATTTGTCAGGCAGTTGGTTTGGGCGGTCATAACAAAGGAGTAACTTTTGAGTTCCACATTGATATTGGCACTAAGGGGCAGACCAAGGGCCTTATTAATGAAATGGTCGGTATGGTCAAGGGTTTGAATTTTGTGCCCAAAATCAAGCCGGATAGCTATTGCGCGAGCACTTTTGCGGATAAATACACCAAAGCAATGTAAGGCGGCCGGCAATCGGCCGTGGGGTAGCGGTATGCCGATGAAGGTATTAATTGTAGGAGGAGTTGCCGGTGGTGCCAGTGCAGCGGCAAGACTTCGCAGGCTTGATGAGCATGCGGAGATTATAATGTTCGAGAAGGGAGAATATATTTCTTATGCAAATTGCGGGCTTCCGTATTATATAGGAGAGGTCATAAAGGAAAAGAATAAACTGATCGTACAGACTCCTGAAAAGATGAGGGAGCGCTTTAATATAGATGTTCGTACAAATAGCGAGGTGCTGAGGATAAACAGGGATAAGAAGCATATTGAGGTATTTGACCGAGTAAAAGGCACTGTTTATTCTGAGAACTACGACCGCCTGATCCTGTCTCCTGGTGCTGAACCTATCAGGCCTCAACTACCAGGCATTGATTCGCCTAGAATTTTTACACTGCGAAATATTCCGGATACCTATAAAATTAAAGAGTTTATTGATGCGGCGAAACCGAAAAGGGCAGTAGTTGTGGGCGCGGGCTTTATTGGCCTGGAAATGGCTGAAAATCTGCATTTGATGGGTGTGAAGGTGACGGTTGTCGAATTGGCGGATCATGTTATCGGCCCGCTTGATTATGAAATGGCGGCAATCGTTCACCAGCATATGAAAACAAAAGAGGTGGAATTCTATCTAAATGATGCGGTTAAGTCGTTTGTGTCTGATGGACTGAATATTATTGCGGAATTAACCAGCGGAAGAGCGCTAAGAGCCGACATGGTAATAATGGGCATCGGTGTCAGGCCGGAAACGAAGCTTGCTTCTGAGGCGGGACTCAAACTTGGTCATTTTGGCGGAATAGCAGTAAATGAGCATATGCAGACTTCCGATTCCTCCATTTATGCAGTAGGAGACGCTATCGAGACCGGGGATTTTGTAATGGGAATGGTAAATAGTGCAATAGTTGAGGGGACTGCGACGTTTGAGGGGACGGTTCTAATTCCTCTTGCCGGGCCGGCAAACAAACAGGGAAGAATTGCAGCAGACAATATAAGCGGCCGGAGTGAAAAATACGAGGGTACTCAAGGCACTTCAATCGTTAAGGTATTCGATATTACAGTAGCAATTACCGGGAGCAACGAAAAGAAGCTAAAAAAATATGGCGTGGAATATGAGAAGTCCTTTACGCATTCTCCTTCCCATGCAGACTATTATCCGGGCTCCATTTCAATATCCATAAAGCTGCTGTTTGCAAAATCGGACGGCAGAGTGCTTGGAGCTCAGATTATTGGTTATGATGGAGTTGATAAGAGGATTGATGTTATATCGACGGCAATTCGGGCGGGTATGACGGTTTTTGATCTGGAAAAGCTGGAACTGGCCTATGCACCCCCTTATTCTTCTGCAAAGGATCCTGTCAATATAGCCGGATATACTGCCGCAAACATTCTGAAGGGTGATGCCGGTATATTTCATTGGGATGAGGTAGAGGGACTGGACAGGGAAAGAACTTTGATTTTAGATGTTAGAACAAAAGCGGAATATAATCTGGGAACCATTGAAGGCGCTATTAATATACCAGTGGATGAAATAAGATACAAGCTGGACAAGCTGCCAGCCGACAAGGATATTTACATTTTCTGCCAGGTGGGCCTTCGCGGATATGTTGCGGCAAGGATGCTTATGCAGAAGGGGTTTGCAGTGGTGAAGAATTTGAGCGGAGGATACAAAACGTATAAGCTGGCCATACAGAAACAAGCCAATGAGGATATTTATGAATATAACAGGAATGAAGGATGATTCTGTAGATGTAGTACGGCAGGAGGGTTTGAATTTGGATTTTAAAATTTTTGTGGAAAAGGCTGATAAACTGAAGGCTGCAGGTATTGTCGAGGGTGTGCGCAGTGGTCTGGAGATATGTTACAGGATTGTAGATGAAGATATTAAGAAGATTGTGGGTGTTATTACAAAAGATATTGATTTAAACATATTGAAGTGAGTTTATTTTGTATGATTTAGAATACTGAAGGCTACTGCGGCATAAAAATATCGTAGAGGATATTTACTTGGCAGTATTTCGGAAATGCTTACCGGTACTGTCCCGAGTTGTTGTGAGGTGGCCGAATAATGAAGAGACCATTATTGATTGTCATGATTACGGTGTTAATATTGGTGATGTTGTCAGGATGCAGTTTTTTGCAAAAACTGGGGTTGCGGGGGAGTTCGGATGAGGAACTCAGGCCGGTAAGCAGCATTATAATCAGTGAGACTGAGGCAAGCCGGTTGGCGGAGAAAACACCAATACGCCTTTATTTCGCCAATGGGGAGAATACCAAGCTGAAGTTGGAAATTAGGTATATCGATACGGCAGATACGAAAAGGAGCACCAGTCATCTGGCTTCGGTGATCGTGCGTGAGCTGATAAAAGGACCTTCGGACGAGACTGCTTTTAAGAGAACGGTCCCTGCTGAAGCAAAACTGAGGACTCCTGTGAGCATTAGCGGCAAGGTAGCAACAGTTGATATGTCCAAAGAGTTTAAAACGAAACACTCGGGCGGGAAGGATGCCGAGAAGATGACTATTTACTCGGTAGTTAACTCATTGACCGAATTGGAAGATATTCAGAAGGTTAAATTTACAATAGCAGGGAAAGTGCAAAAGGAATTTATGGGCAATTTCCAGTTTGATTTACTGTTCCCAAGGAGTACCCCGCTTATCAGTAAGGAAGCTGCGGAGCCGGCTGTCGAAGACACATCGGAAACTTCGGGACAGAGCGGAGATTCAATCGACGGACAGGAGATACTGGAGTAATTGTGCCGGCGAGAGGTACATTTAAATGAAAGCAGGGCTGTCAAATAGGCAACCCTGCTTTTTTGATGTGTAATATCCGAAAAAACTGTACTGCGTTCAGGGTAGAAGATAGGGATGCTAAAAACAGTAATTTGCTAAAAACAGTAATTTTGTTGACATTACTAAGCTAAGCAGCTATATTAAATTATATATTTGTGATAGTGGCTACTGCGTTGGGTTTGATCCAATAAGTATAATCATTTTTGGGGGGATATGTATTGCATAAAATACTTGTGGCGGATGATGAGAAAGCATTAAGACTGCTAATTTTGGGGACTCTGGAAATTGGTGATTACAATGTCCTTGAAGCTGATAACGGGATAGACGCATTGGAAAGGACAATGAAGGAGAGACCGGATCTGGTCATACTTGATGTCATGATGCCGGGTATGACTGGATATGAGGTGTGCAGATATATTAAAGCCAATCCGGATTTATTGCATACAAAAGTACTCATATTGACCGCAATGGGACAACAAACCGACCAGGAAGCTGCAAAAGAGGTTATGGCTGATTGCTATTTGTCCAAGCCATTCAGCCCGACGGAGTTAATGTCATTGGTTGAAGAGATTCTAAGCAAGAAGGGGGAGCAGTTGTTGTGAAAAAAATAATAGTTATACTTGTACTTATAATTGTTTTTCAATTTAATGCTTCACCAGTTGCGTATGCTGGTACAATAGAGCTCGATTTTTACAAAGCATTTGAGCATCTTGGATCGGTTATGATTATAATTGATACAGAAAATAATGCTATTGTGCATGCAAATGACGCAGCGGCGAATTTTTATGGATTTAAAATAGAACAATTGGAATCAATGAAAATACATGAAATAAACAATTTAACACTCGAAGAGACTGAAAGAGAAACGCAAGCTGCCGTGGATAAAAAAAGAAATGACTTTGTATCAGAACATCGACTGGCCAGCGGAGATATCCGAACGGTAGAAGTTCACTCATATCCATATATTGATGCAAATAAAACATTGCTTGTTTCAATAATTTATGATATTACCGTTAAAACACAGCTTGGAGAAAAGAACAGGAAGATAACCAGCACGTTTATCTTTGTGTTGTCGGGTATGGTTAGCTTTTTATTGCTGATAAGCTTATTATTATTTAAAAATTCCAAAAAATTAAAAATACAAAATCACGAAATTAATAATTTTTATGAATTGCGAAAAACTTTTATAGATGCAGATAATAGTTTAATATATTTAAAAGATGAAAGTCTCAAATATGTTTTTGTCAATAAAGCAGTTGAGAATTTTTACAGTAAAGATTCAGATGAAATTATCGGTTATAG
>CAYGHY010000049.1:0-16282 GCA_964349435.1 uncultured Oscillospiraceae bacterium | reverse complement strand
GGTATATATACCCAAAAATACATTTCTGAATAGATAACTGAAATTACTGCAAATTGTCCAATATTATGGGCAATTGCTCCCGCAATACTCAACAACAGGTAGGATATCCTATCTCTAAATATGAACATGAGCAGCAGCAGAACCGTTAGTGATAGTATCCCCCCATTCAGGCTTAAAATTCCTGCAATAACCCCTCTGGTACTGAATACAAACAACGCTTTTAATATCGCAATCGTATAAGCTTGACCTTTTGACAAAAAGAACAAAGCATACATTACTGCAATATTCGAGAGGCCAAGTTTCACACCGGGTACAGGGAGCGGCATCGGCGGAAGCATACTCTCAACGATGGAAAGCAATACCGCCAGTGCAAAAAACAACCCTGTCAATACTATCCGCTTCGTCGTCCGTGAGTTCATTCCTATTTCATTCTCAATAATCTTATTACCCATTTTATGCCACTGCTCTCCAGTCCTCATTCTTCAGACATCAGTTCCCAGCCTCCGGTGTGTTCCCTGTCTCAGTCCTACAGACTCCACTCACCAGACAATCAGGTCGAAATCATCTTGTTTGTATCCCTTCAGCGGGACAATTTTCATTACAAGTCCATTCGGCAGACAAGCTGCACTCTGTCCGGCCATACGAAGCTTCCCTGTTTTAATGCACACCTTGTCAGGGCAATCAGATTCTTTAAACCTTATATTTCCCTCTCTGTCAAGGTGAAAAACAACATTTCCCTTCTGCGAAACAGAAAAATATTTCTCTTCTCCCTTATTTATGTCAATAGTCTCAACAAGCCTGGAATTGTGGTAAATTTCAGCCTTGACTTTTATATCTGAAGCAATATAGCCGTACGTCATCCATGCTGCTATGCTGACGGCTATGATAGTAAAAATAACAATTATGTCGGTTGTTTTAAAAAAATTCATTTCTCTCCTACAGTTTACTTTACAAAATCACTTATGATGATCAGTATAGTATTCGCTCCCATTATAATAATATAATTAGCAATTGAAACAACAAATGTCATTGACTTCACCTGGTGCTTCATAAACTTATTAATATTCTTCTGCACTACCCATATCGTCAACAAAGAAATCAGGCTAACTGGGGATAAAATTTTCAGTGCAGCCATAGCGATAGTCGCAACATAGGTCAGGTAATATAATCCCGCAAAGAGGTACAGTGCTCTCTGTCCCAGATAATAAGGCAAGGTATGTCGCCTGACAGCAATATCCTTTTCAACATCACAAATATTATTGGCCAGCATAATATTTGCCGTAGTGCAAACCGGAGCGACCGAAAACAGGAGAACCGTAATAATCGGCATCACCTCAAATTCCATATTGATCGTTTCCAAACTCAAATTCAGTGTAAGAAACGTCCCCTTTGGCATGTTGATATACATTAAGAGGAATGGTATGAAAAAGCCGTAAGATATTCCCGAAATAATTTCTCCCAGTGGCTGTCTTGATATGGGGACAGGGCCATAAGTGTAAAATATCCCGCATAAAAAGCAAAGCCCGCCAATCAGCAGAACAACAATATCCGTCATGTAAGCCAGATATAAGCCCAACATCGCACTAATGCCAAAGAGCGCATAAATAATAATGAGTGCTTTCTTTCTCTGGAACTGCAATACCTGACCGTTTGATTTAGTATCTATATAATTATTGATGGCAGTCGTCGCCAAGTCAAAGAGAAACATGGAACTGAAGAAAATGCCTGTCCGTTTCCATTCTACCTGCTGGTCCCTGTATAAAAGAAATGCTATAGTTATTAAAAAAGCAAATATGCTGGTAATCTTGGTCTTAATTTCGGTATAGTCCAAAAATCTTTTAATCACATTCTTCACCAGCCTTACAAAAATAATCCCCTTCGTTTACAAGTCAAACACCGGCTGATTTTCATGAACTTCCGGAACCATGCGGTTTCTTTCTTACGGATGCCCCGACCTTTTATTTGCACCTTGAGCGATTCACAAAAGTCGGAAATGGGCGAGTTCACTTCATGCCCCGACCATGTATTTGCACCTTGAGCACCCTCCTATGCTCAGAATACACGAAAAGATGTGTCTAAAATAGATATTAGTCCACTTTCTTTATTCTTTGTAATATCCAGCTCATCTATTATCTTTAAGTATTTGCTGTAATATTTCTTTGCTATCATACGTGTGTATGCAATTCCGCCAGTCCTTAAAACAGCAGCATCAATATCAATTCTGGCAACCCTGTCCTTTTTGGCCTTTTCCTTAAATCCATGCATGTTTGCAAAGGCATGGATTAATGGCAAAGTAATTACATTTTGTTCAAAATCGGACCGAACAGGCTTTTGTGCAATATTTTCAGTGGCTTCAAAATCCATACAATCATCAATCAGCTGAAAAATCATACCAAAATAGCGACCCAGCCGTCTGTATTTCATTATTTCCGGAGAAACGCACCCGGAAATAATCGCACCGGCATGGAAGGAAGCTTCGAATAGCGTTGCGGTCTTGCCAGAAATGATTTTTAAATATTGATACACAGATAAATCAAATTTGCCGCTATTGACATGTTGATTTAATTCTCCAAAACAAATTTTCATCAAATAATCCGGCATATTCAAGTCGAGGTAATCCTGTCTGTTGGGAATATCCGCAACCAATTTAAGTGCAATACATAAGAGGTAGTCTCCGCAAATAACCGCCGTTTTTTTGCCATATTTTTTTTGAAGGGTAGGAATACCTCTTCGGGAATCCGCATCATCCATCACGTCATCATGAACGAGGGTTGCAAGATGCAGAATTTCAATAGCAGCCGCAAACTTAACAGCATTTACATGAATCAAATCATTCTTGTTTTGTGCACATGTAAGCAAAGAAATGCCACGGATAAACTTACCTCCGGATGCCGCCAAATGCCTTGTATATCTGCGAATAATGAAGGGCGACGCAGACAGCACCCTGTCCACCTCATCTCTCACAAGTGAAAGTGCGCTGTCAAAATTAATATATGCCGGTTCGCTATCATTTCTCGCATTGACGTTAGTCATTATACAGATACCACTTTCTTATCCCTCTCACATTTTTCCATTTCCCTTTTAGTAGCGGCAGAATATAATAATCAAGCCCCAATGTTCTTCCAGCGCCAATTAATAGTGCTATCCCTGCAAATATCATCCAGAAGGTCCCCAGATACAGGCCGGTTGTGGTTACAAACATCGCCTGCAGCACTAATGATGCTGCGGATGCCGGTGTCGTAAACAGTCCCCCGATCAATGCCAGTCCGATTAATATCTCTGCCAGAACGATTGAAATCTGCATTAGCATTTGTGCTGTATTGTTTGGAAGAATAAGTTTATCAACAAACCAGTTGACTAAAGGAACATCCAGCTTAAATGCATAATCGCCAATTGTTGAAGTTGCCAGATCCTTTCCACTGACAAATATCGCTCTAAACAAACCAAGAAAATTGAAATTCATGATGGTTGTCCCAATTGACCCGGCCGCCTCAGCAGCTCCCTGAGCTGCACCAGTCGCCGCACTGACTGCATCGGTTGCTTTCCCTGCGGCCCCTGCGGCTGCCGAAGCACCGCTTGTTCCATCCACGGCACCGCCCGCACCATTAAGTATGTTGTTATACCATTGGCTTGCACCATTGAAAAACCCGGTCAATTTCGGGGTATCAAACCAGCCGCCGATAATTTTCACTATTCCTTCAAACACCCATACGGCGCCCAGCCATACTCTGAGGGGCATCAATAAGAAGCTGGGCGTTCTGTTGGATAAATGCCCGCCGACAAAGCTTCTGCAATTTCTTATTGTAAAAAACTCATGCTTCATATAGCTGAAAACTTTGTTCCATCCCAGCACCTGAATAAAGTAAATAATATTGATAAAATGCTTTACAAACATTGCCAGGAAGGAGGGAAGGCTAAACTTTCTGGCAGGAAATCCAACATGGGCAACACCATAACGTCCGCCCAAGCTGACCATTATGCCGTGGAATGACGGCCTGTATTCCTCCATTTCGCCCCTGCCTGTGATGGCACATGCGATATTGCGGGCAGCAGTAGCCGCACTATGCTCACAGTTCTCCACCACCAGCGGAACTGGTTTGTCAGCCCCTTTTGGTGTGTACAGCATACTATCGCCGACTACATATACGCAAGTATCGTCCAGTGAGCGCAGATAGGGATCCAGCTTAATGCGTCCCCTGTTTCCCGATTGCAAGGTCTCTGCGGCTTTACTCGTGATTTCGGAAGCCTCGATGCCGGCTGCCCAGATGACAGTACCCGTACTCTCGCGTGTAACCGCATTATCAGTCCTTACTTCGATAAAGTCTTTGCCGACGCTGACTACATCTGTATTAAGCAGAAGCCGGACATCCATTTTATTCAAACGCTTTTCTGCCTTTGCAGAAAGCTTCTCCGGCAAGTCCGGAACCACACGGGGTAATATATCGATGTCGCAAATGGATACAAGCGACCTGTCTATTTCATATTTATCACACAGAACAGGTACATACTCAGCAAGCTCAGCTGAAGTTTCCACACCTGTGAAACCGGCTCCGACCACATGGAAGGTCAAGAGCCTTTTCTTCTCACTGATATCTGTTTCACTTACAGCTTTTCTAAAGACGCTATGTATATGCTCTTTCAGCACAACCGCATCTTCATAAGACCAAAGCTTAAGTGCAAACTCTTTGGCGCCGGTAATGCCATAGAACGACGGTTTTGAACCGGCTGACAATATAAGGTAATCATACTTGTATTGTTCGATATTGCCGACAACAAGTTTTTTATCGAAATCAACAGAAAGCACAGTATCTAGCTTCACATCAACTTTTCTACCTGCGAACACTCTCTTTAAACTGATTCTGATGCTATCCTCCTCAACCCTGCCTGCCGCAACTTCATGCAATTCAGTTAGCATTGTGTGGAAAGGATTTTTATCTATGATCGTGATGAAAACATCATCATTCTTTTTAAATTTCTTGGCCAGCTTTTTAGCAGTTAAAATACCGGAATAACCCGCACCAATAATTACAATATTCGTATGCATTTTCATCTCCTAAATATAAATGAAAAAGAGTCAGACTAAAACTCAAACTTCTTCTGAAAATATTCATCCAATTCCACTATTTTAATCCTGTCCTGAACCATAGTGTCCCGGTCTCGAACCGTCACACTGCCATCCTTAAGCGAGTCAAAGTCTAGCGTAATACAAAAAGGCGTCCCGATCTCATCCTGCCTCCTGTAACGCTTCCCAATGCTGCCTGTTTCATCATATTCGCAAGCATACTTACGGTTCAGCTGCTCATATATCTTGTAAGCATCTTCTCCCAATTTCTTCGACAGCGGCAAAATACCGATCTTTACCGGAGCAATAGACGGGTGAAAGCGCAGTACAATTCTCACATCATCTTCAGCCAACTGTTCCTCATCATAAGCCTCGCACAGGAATGCCAGTGCCACCCTGTCTGCGCCAAGAGAAGGCTCTATGCAATAAGGCACATATTTCTCGTTGGTAGCAGGATCAAAATAGGAAAGATCCTCCTTTGAATACTCCATGTGCTGCTTCAGATCATAGTCCGTCCTGTCTGCAATACCCCACAGCTCTCCCCAGCCAAAGGGAAATTTGTATTCTATGTCGGTGGTCGCATTGCTGTAATGGGACAGTTCTTCCTTCTGATGATCTCTCAGTTTCAGGTTCTCTACTGAAAGCCCCAGGTTCAGCAGCCATTTGTAGCAAAAATCCTTCCAGTAGGCAAACCATTCCAAATCCGTACCCGGCTCACAGAAGAATTCCAGCTCCATTTGCTCGAATTCTCGTGTTCTGAATGTGAAATTGCCCGGTGTGATTTCATTTCGAAAGGCTTTGTCGATTTGCCCGATGCCAAAAGGTATCTTCTTTCTGGTCGACCTCTGAACATTTTTGAAATTTACAAAAATACCCTGTGCTGTTTCAGGTCTTAGGAATATCTCCGCTTTGGAATCTTCTGTAACACCCTGGAAAGTCTTAAACATCAGGTTGAATTTTCTGATATCGGTAAAATTGCCGGAACCGCACTCTGGACATTTCACGCCCTTTTCCTTTATATACGCCATCAGCTGGGCATTTTCCCATCCGTCAACAGAAAGCGTTATAGAATTCTCTTTGTTCCAGTCCTCAATCAGCTTGTCGGCTCTATGCCTGTTCTTACAGTCCTTGCAGTCAACCAGCGGGTCACTGAAGCCGCCCACATGTCCTGAAGCAACCCAGACCTGCGGATTCATGAGTATGGCGCAGTCAACGCCTACATTATAGGTGCTTTCCTGTACGAACTTTTTCCACCATGCCTTTTTAATATTGTTTTTAAGCTCAACACCCAGCGGGCCATAGTCCCAGGTATTGGCAAGCCCGCCATATATATCGGAGCCCGGGTAAACAAAGCCTCTATTCTTCGATAATGCCACAATCTTTTCCATCGACTTTTTAGTTAACATTTATTGAGCCTCCAATTAAAATAATCTCATCCAATATCTTGTGCGCTGCCGACAACTTGCTCATCAGCGGAAACTCCTTCATAGAGCCGTCCCTCTTTATCAGCTTTATGATATTCGTATCCGTTGCGAAGCCTGCACCTTCCAAGGTAATATCATTGGCTACTATAAAATCCAGATTCTTCTCTTCAACCTTCTTCTTAGCATTCTCCAGCAAATTGTCCGTTTCTGCGCAGAAACCGGCTAAAACTCTTTTTCCCTTAACCTTGCCCAGTTCATTCAGAATATCGGTGTTTTTCTCGAGTCTTAGCGTCAGATCGTCTTCCTTTTTCTTTATCTTAATGCCGGATACCTCCGCCGGCCTGTAATCAGCTACAGCAGCCACCATCAAAATAATGTCGCAAGTCTCATAATTCTTCATCACAGCCATATGCATTTCCACAGCAGTGGTTACACCTATAAAATCCACATTAACAGGTTTCCCCAATGAAACCGGCCCGGAAATCAGCAACACCTCAGCACCCCGCTCAGCCGCCGCTTCCGCAACAGCATAACCCATTTTCCCTGAGGAGTGGTTCGTTATATAACGCACAGGGTCTATCGGCTCCCTGGTTGGTCCAGCTGTTACCATTACCTTCAAACCTTCAAGATCCCTTCCGGGCTTGAGTATTCCCAATATTTTCTCTACAATAACAGGCGGTTCGGGCAGTCTGCCCTTCCCTGAGGCACCCTCTGCCATAACTCCGGTATCAGGCTCCATAAACAGGTAGCCGAGCGCCTTCAACCTTTCAATATTCTGTTGAACCACAGGATTGGCATACATATTATAATTCATAGCCGGTACAACAAGAACGGGTGCTTTTGTAGCCATAACCGTTGTACTGAGCATATCATCAGCAATTCCCGATGCCAGTTTGCCGATTATATTGGCAGTTGCAGGTGCAATTACAAACAGGTCGGCTTTCTGAGCCAGAGATATGTGTCTGATATCCCACTGATCGGGTTCTTCAAACATATCGGTTATTACCGGTCTGTGTGACAGCGATCTGAAAGTGAGCGGTGTGACAAATCTCTGCCCATGGGCGGTCATGATGACATCTATCTCAGCACCATGCTTTTTCAGCCTGCTGACTACGTCAACCACCTTGTATGCCGCAATACCGCCGCATACTCCGACAACCACCGATTTGTCTTTCAAAAGCATCCTACCACCGCCTATTCACACCAAGAAATTTCGCTTCGCTCATGACTTAAAAGCGTTTTGAACGGCACAACATCTTTTTTACTTGATTCCACTTTTCGTCCTGATATAAGTAATCTTGTCCTCGTTAATCTCATTCAAGGCTATTATAACCGGCTTCTCCGATATACATTTTGTTTGCTTGCGAGCTCCTTCTTCCAGCTGTCTGGCTCTCTTCGCCGTAGCGACCACAAGCGTATACCTGCTGTCAACCTTTTCCAACAACACACTGACCGGCGGATATATCATTAGAAAACCCTCCCAAAATATAGATTACTGTTCTTCTTCCATTATCTGGCTGTCATCCTCTGCCTCAGCTTCTTTTACATTCAATCGGTTTGCAACTGTTTCGGGCTGCACTGCCGAAAGAATTATGTGGTCGCTGTCGGTAATAATAACTGCTCTCGTCCTTCTGCCATAAGTGGCATCAATCAGCATACCTCTTTCCCTTGCTTCTTGGATGATTCTCTTAATTGGCGCCGACTCTGGGCTTACGATTGCCACTAGTCTGTTCGCTGAAACAATATTGCCAAAACCAATGTTTATCAGTTTCATGAATAATCCTCCTCTACTTCCTGTAAATTCATTGCTCCCCTAAAACTCACTCAATATTCTGTATCTGTTCCCTTATCTTTTCAATTTCGCTCTTTATTTCTACTACATTCCTCGTAATAGATAGGTCGTTAGCTTTTGAACCTATCGTGTTTATTTCCCTATTCATTTCCTGAATCATAAAATCCAGTTTCCGCCCAACAGGCTGATTCATAGAGATTGCCTCCCTCATCTGTCCGATATGGCTGGCAAGCCTCACCAGTTCCTCATCAATACTGCAGCGGTCGGCTAGGATCGCTACCTCCATTGCAAGCCTGTTTTCATCAATCGTCTGCTGTTCAAGCAAATCCTTTATACGTGCTTCAAGCTTCATTTTGTACTCTTTTGGTACTACCAACGCGCATTTCGATATCTCTGAAATCATGCTTTCAATATATGTGGCCCTGTCAAGAATAACGTTTTTCAATCCTTCCCCCTCATTCTCTCTCATGGCAATCAATGAAGCAATGGCTTTCTCTAAAGCAATTCGCAGTATGGACCATAGGATTTCTTCATCTTCTTCATTCTGTTCCACTTTTAAAACATCGGGGTACTTGGAAATCAGCGATACGGAAATATCATCCTGCAGTGCAAACTTATCTCTCAGTGCTTTGACTGCAGAAATATAGGCTTTTGCAAGCGATTCATCGTAGGTGACAAATTTTGAATCGTCACTGTAATTATAGTATGTAATAAACACATCTACTTTGCCTCTGGATATGGCTTTCCCCAGCATTTCCCTGACTCGGTCCTCCAGAAAACCAATCTGCCGGTACATCTTAATATAAGCTTCAAAATATCTGTGGTTTACTGTCTTAATCTCTACTGTAAATTCCTTGCCGTCCTGTGCATGTTCTCCACGCCCAAAGCCGGTCATGCTCTTAACCATAATAACCTCTTACCATTCTTAATTAATTCGTATTATAACACAATCAAAGGCAATTTAAAGGATGTTTTAATTATTTTAATAGTTTTTATGAATTATCTGCCATATCTCCAAGCTCGTACATGATAATAGCAATTACCGCAACACCTGCTGTCTCCGTCCTTAATATCCTCGGGCCGAGTGTTACGGACTTGAAGCCGCATTCAAGAGCTTTTTGAACCTCAACGACCGTAAAGCCTCCCTCCGGTCCTATAAAAAGAGCTATGCTGTCTGCACTGCATACCTCGTCTGGCTTTGCAGTATTTTTCACGGATTGGGGTGTCCCCCGCAGCTTCAGCTTCTGTGCCTCCAAATGCTGCCTAAGGTTCCCTGCAGCATCCCCCTCATATGGCAAAAGCTTGAGATCACAGCTTTCAGTCAGCTTCAGCGCCTCGTCAAACCGCACCGTCTCTTCTACAGAAGGCACAATCCCCCTGTTGCACTGTTTGGCGGCTTCCATAGCGATACGCTTCCATCTGGCGGTTTTTGCAGCTGCCTCATGGGCATTATCAAATCTGACTACCGTCCTTGCCGTCATCACAGGCACTATTCTTTTTACACCCAGTTCAATGCACTTTTGTATGATATATTCCATCTTGTCTGCTTTAGGTATACCCTGAAACAAAGTTATATTAACAGGGGGCTCATTTTTGTTTGGCTTTGTGTTCACAATTTTTGTAGTAATGCTATCCCTTTCGACAGCCTCAATTGTAACAACATAATCCGTACCGGAACCGTCCGACAGTTCCAGTGCATCGCCGGGAACGCTCCTTAAAACACTTCTGATATGTTTTACATCATCACCCGTGATCACTATTTTGCCATTGTCATTATCTACCATTTCAACGCTTACAAAGAATCTGGACATTTTAAAACAATCGCCACCCATTCGCCCATTTCAAGCAGGCTGGAAAATTCGTAGCCCAAATCTGAATAGGCTTTTATTACCTCTTCTTTTCTTTCTCTGATAATCCCCGATGCCAACAGTATACCGCCTTTTTTAAGGTAGGTGGACATCAGCGGGGAGAGGTTTATTACAACATCTGCAATAATATTTGCCACTACAATGTCAGCCTTCTGGGGTTCAAGATCTGACAACACACCTTTTTTAACAGAAATACTGTCAGGCACACCGTTAAGAATACAATTTTCTCCTGCCACTCCGACTGCCACTTCATCAATATCAATTGCAAAAGCATGACCTGCTCCAAGCTTAATTGCAATGATTGCAAGAATACCCGTACCACAGCCCACATCTATTACATTGTCACCCTTATTAACATACTTCTCCAGAAGCTGCGAACAAAGTCTTGTAGTTTCATGAGTACCCGTACCGAATGCCATACCGGGATCCAGCTCAATAACAATTTCACCGGCCTTCGGCTCATACTCCTCCCAAGTGGGCTTGATTACTATACCATCGGAAATGTGAAAGGGCTTATAGTACTTCTTCCAAGCTGTTGCCCAATCTTCATCATCCACGTCTGTATAACCACAGTAGCCTTTGCCTACCTCTAAAAACTGTGAAATAAACCGCAGCTTTTCTTTAATCAGGACAGCCAGTTCTTCCGGCGTTGTCTCTTCATTGAAATAAGCCTTAATCGTAACCTCTGTTCCCAGCGAACTCATAAATTCGTCATCCACATAATCCAGAGAATCCGGGCTTTCAATCTGCCGTCTGATTTCATTAGGATCTTCAATGACTACGCCGCCTGCCCCAATGGTTGTCAGCATATCCGATATCGCATCACTGGCTTCTTCGGTAGTCTTTATGCAAACTTGAGTCCATTTCATATGTCTTCCTCCAACGCTCAGCCCAGAGTCGCACCGCTATGTCTTCCTCCAACGCTCGTAGTTGCGCCCTGCCGTTACATGCCAAGTGCATCCTTCATTTTGTCGAAAAAACCTTTGCGATTCTCATGCATATCGTCACTGCTGATATCGGCAAATTCCTTGAGTATTGCCTTTTGCTTCTCGTTCAGCTTCTTCGGCACTTCTATTTCCACTTTAATATACTGGTCGCCTCTGCCATTCCCTCTCAAGTAAGGAATGCCCTTTCCCTTGAGTCTGAAAATCGAGCCGGTCTGTGTTCCTTCCGGCATACTGTATTTAACCTTGCCATCCAACGTCGGCACCTCAAGTTCTGCGCCCAGCACCGCCTGCACGAATGTAATAGGCATTTCGCAAATAATATCGTTCGCTTGCCTCTTGAAAAGCACGTGCGGTTTCACGTTTATAGTAACAAACAGATCTCCGGCCGGCCCGCCCTTGGAACCGGGGTCTCCTTCACCCCTTAGCGATATTGTCTGACCATCATCTATCCCCGCAGGTACGTTCAACTTTATTTTTGTTGTTTTTCTTATCCTTCCCTTACCGCTGCAATCGGTACACTGATTTAATATAATTTTACCCTCGCCGCGGCAAACTTCACAGGATTTTACATTTATAAACTGACCAAAGGGCGTACTCTGCTTGTACTGTACCTGTCCGGTCCCATTACAGTGCTTGCATGCTTCCGGACTGGTACCCGCTCTGGCGCCGGAACCGCCGCAACTGCTACAAAATGCATTCCTTTTAACGGTTAACTCCCTCTCCAGCCCAAAAGCGGCCTCTTCAAAAGAAATCTCCATGGAGTATTTCAAATCGGCGCCCTTCTGCGGGCCTGAACGGCTTCTCGTTGATCGTCCAAAGCCGGAGCCGCCGAAAAACGACTCAAATATATCGCCTATGCCGCCGAAATCAAAATCTCCAAAGCCCGCACCCGCTCCACCAAAACCGTTTGGATCCACACCCGCATGACCATATTGATCATACCTGGCTCTCTTCTGTGAATCGCTTAATATCTCATATGCTTCATTTATCTCTTTAAATTTGGACTCCGCAGTCTTATCGTCCGTATTTACATCAGGATGAAACTGCTTTGCAAGCTTTCTATATGCCTTCTTTACATCAGCATCGGTGGAATCTTTTCCAATTCCCAGCACCTCATAAAAATCTCTTTTTGATTGCGACAAGCTTCAACATCTCCAATCGTGGATAATTTAACGAGTATTACATTACCATTTTACCACATTGCTCAAAATAAGCCAAAGCTGTTTCAAGCCTCGGCTTATTTATTATATTCTTTTCTATTCTATTACCAATGAAGACTTCCATGAGATTCGTGCGTCGCATTTGCTTCTTTCCTACTTCTTATCATCGTCCACCACTTTGTAGTCTGCATCATACACATTATCCCGGCCTGGTTCCTGACCTCCCGGATTCGATCCTCCTCCGAAGTCGGCTCCCTGATTCGGTCCTCCCTGTGCGCCTGGATTCTGCTGGTAAATCTTGGCGGATACCTCGTAGAAGGACTGTGTCAAGGCATCTGTTGCCGCTTTGATTTTGTTTGTATCGGTACCCTTGAGTGCTTCCTTCACATTGCTGATCTCGCTTTCAACCTTTGACTTGTCTTCACTCCCCAGTTTGTCCCCAAGATCCTTCAACGTTTTTTCAGACTGATATACCATGGAATCTGCATTGTTTCTGGTTTCGACCTCTTCCTTCCGTTTCTTGTCGTCAGCAGCAAACTTCTCGGCTTCCTTTACCGCCTTATCAATGTCGGAGTCTGAAAGGTTGGTGGAGGCAGTAATGGTAACCTTCTGCTCATTTCCTGTACCAAGATCCTTTGCTGAAACATGTACGATACCATTGGCATCAATATCAAATGAAACCTCTATCTGCGGCACACCTCTTGGTGCCGGTGGAATACCGGTAAGCTGGAATCTGCCCAGCGTCTTGTTATATTGAGCCATGTCCCTTTCTCCCTGCAGAACATGAACTTCAACGCTGGTCTGACCATCTGCTGCCGTCGAGAAAATCTGGCTCTTCTTTGTAGGTATTGTTGTGTTCCTTTCAATAAGCCTTGTGAACACTCCTCCCAAGGTCTCAATACCCAGCGAAAGCGGAGTTACATCAAGCAGCAGCAAATCCTTGACCTCGCCGGTCAGTACGCCCGCCTGTATAGCCGCGCCAACGGCTACGCACTCATCCGGGTTGATTCCCTTGAATGGGTCCTTCCCCAAATACTTTTTAACAGCATCCTGTACCGCAGGTATCCTTGTAGAACCTCCAACAAGCAGTATTTTATCAACTTTATCCGGTGTCAGTCCTGCATCCTGCATTGCCTGTCTTGTCGGCCCCATTGTTTTATCAACCAGATCGGCGGTCAATTCGTCAAATTTAGCTCTTGTAAGCGTCACATCCAGATGCTTAGGCCCCGTAGCATCTGCAGTAATAAAGGGAAGATTTACATTTGACGTAGCAACGCCGGAAAGCTCTATTTTTGCCTTCTCTGCGGCTTCCTTAAGACGCTGCATGGCCATTTTGTCGTTTCTCAGGTCAATGCCGTTTTCCCTTCTGAAGGTGTCGGCAAGATAATCCATAACTCTCTGGTCAAAATCATCCCCGCCCAGTCTGTTGTTGCCATTGGTTGCCAGCACTTCAAAAACGCCATCGCCTATTTCTAGAATGGAAACGTCAAAGGTACCGCCGCCAAGGTCAAATACCATTATCTTTTGGTCATGTTCCTTATCAAGGCCGTATGCGAGTGCTGCTGCAGTAGGTTCATTGATAATTCTCAACACTTCAAGGCCCGAGATTTTACCCGCATCCTTGGTTGCCTGTCTTTGTGAATCACTGAAATATGCCGGTACCGTGATTACCGCCTGAGTGACGGTATCTCCAAGATATGCCTCTGCGTCGGCTTTAAGCTTCTGTAGAACCATTGCTGAAATCTCTTGCGGGGTAAATACCTTGTCATCTATTCTTACCTTTTTATCGGTGCCCATATCTCGTTTTATAGAGCTCACAGTCCGCTCAGGATTGGTGATTGCCTGCCTCTTGGCAACTTGGCCCACCAGTCTTTCACCTGTTTTCGAAAACGCCACCACCGACGGAGTAGTCCTGTTACCTTCCGGGTTCGCTATAACTACCGGCTCCCCACCTTCCATAACGGCTACACATGAATTTGTAGTTCCTAAATCTATACCTATAACTTTAGCCATAATATACCTCCCAGTTTCTACTGTTTTATATTTTTATAACGTCAGTTTGCAACCTTCACCATGCTGTATCTGATTACTTTATCCTTGCAAATATAACCCTTCTGGAACTCTTCAACGACGGTATTATGTCCAAAAGTTCCGTCCTCTACGTGCATGACCGCATTATGGAGCATAGGATTAAACTGCTCATTTGCAGCCTTTATTTCTTCAACACCAATATTTTTCAAAGCCTCTTTAAACTGCTTAGATACCATTTCTACACCTTCTTTAAGTGCTTGGGCAGAACCGTCTGCCGGCATAGCCTGCAGCGCTCTTTCGATATTATCAAGTACAGGAATGAAGACGCCAACTACATCGCTCACTGCTTCAACATACATCACTTCCTTCTCCTTTGCGGATCTTTTTTTAAAATTGTCATACTCGGCAACCGTTCTTTGCAGCTTGTCAAGGTACTCGGCACATTGCTTTGTTTTTTCTTCAAGCTCATTTTTTACACTGTCTAGTTCCTCCTGCAGATTCTGCTGCAGCTTTGCATTATCATTGACAGCATCGGTAACAACTTCTATTATGTCTTCAGTCTCACAAGTTTCCGCTTGTTTGTGCTGTTTTTCTTTGCTCATTTTATCCCTCTCATCCTTTTCAAAATTAGTATTTCAATATTATTTTTATTCGCCGCTGCGTTCCAGACCCGAAAGCCTGGCGACTTCTTCATTAATTAGTCTTCTTATTAATCTCATTGAAGAGATGACCTTTGGATATTCCATTCTTGTGGGCCCTATTATTCCAATGGTGCCGATGAATGTATCTGCAATATTATAATTGGCGGTTACTAAACTGTATTCCCTTATGCCGGACATATCATTTTCCGAACCAATCCTGATTGCTATCCCTCCCGACTCAATAGAATCAAACAGCATCCTGCTAAGGCTCGCTTTCTCATCAAGCATATTCATGAAATTCCTTGCCTTAACCATATCTTTGAATTCAGGATGGTGGAAAATATTCGTTGTTCCCTCTATATGCACCTCAGGATTGTCGATTTGGTTGTTACGATCTATAACACCTTCAAGAATAGGCAGCAGCAACTCTCCCGATACCCCGGCTTCCTTCTCTATTTCTGTTGCAATGTGCGCGTTTATCTCTTCAAAAGTCAGACCGGTCAGTTTTTTATTCAGCACATTAGATATCTTGATTAATTCATCTGGCCGTATACTATCTGATATTTTCACCAGATTACTGCGAACAATACCCGCAGTCGTGACAACTATGACCAAAGCCGTTCCGTCTTCAATAGGAACCACCTGAACAGCCTTAATCACACAAGTTTTCATCTTCGGCTGCATTGACATGGAGGTATACCTGGTAAAGCGCGATAATACAGCTGAAGCCTGTCTGATAAGCTGGCTCAGTTCGTTTATGCGTGTTTCCATGGCTGATTTGATCTTTTCAATTTCATCCGCATTCAAGTCGTGCACCTGCATAAGCTGATCCACATACAGTCTATATCCTTTGTCCGATGGAACCCTGCCCGAAGACGTATGAAGCTGCGCCAAATAACCCATTTCCTCAAGATCAGCCATTTCATTTCTTATAGTCGCCGAGCTTAACCCAAGTTCGTGCTTTCTGGCTATGGTTCTTGATCCGATAGGTTCAGCCGTACCAATGTAATCATCGATGATGGCTTGAAGAATCTTCCTTTTTCTTTCATCCATTGTCATCTCATACACCCCTGTCAATAAATCATATTTTATATAACCGTATTATAAATACGTTTATTATAAATATTTGTTTGTTAGCACTCTGCTCAATCGAGTGCTAATATACATTTAAAATACCACCTTCAATTTTTTTTGTCAAGATGATTTTGCAGGATCCTTTTGATTTATTCAATCACACCGAACAAAACATCTATGAAAAGCTGCAGATGTTGTTTTCCGATTTGCTGATTTTATCATGAGGATTTTTCTTGTTCGCTATGGAACCCTACGGTTCCCTTCGACGGATGCCGCAGGAACT
>CAYGHY010000048.1:0-16365 GCA_964349435.1 uncultured Oscillospiraceae bacterium | reverse complement strand
AAGTGATAGAGAAAAAAACTGTCATTGTCAGAGAAGTAAAGTGGGAAGACAAAATCTATCAAACAACTAAGTTTCCGGTGAAACTTTTAAATGGTCATTATGGGGTAGGAGCTTATATTAGGGACATAACAGAGAGCAAACTGGCACAGAATGAAATAATTAAAGCAAATGAACAATTAGAGACTGTCAATAATCTATTGCAGGAAAAGCAGTATTCGTCAGAGGAGCAGAATTCAGTTATTGAAGAATTAAACACTCAGCTGGAAGATGAAAATGCACGATATCAGCAGCAGAAAGAAGTACTGCAGGCTATCATTGATTCTATCGGAGCGGGAATTATTATGGTCGGACTGGAAGGGGAGATAGATTTTATAAATAAAGCCTGGAAAGATATTTTCAGTTATCTCGATTTCAGCAGCTGCTACTATTCGAATGATGATTTTTATGTAGACGTAGAAACACGCGGCAACACAGAGCTTTTTATCCAGAACATGATGGTCGGAATAGAAAGCAAGGATGAAATAATGACCAGGCTAATTCAATTGTTAAAGGACAGAAGCAGCAGGTATGCTGTTGATATGGAACAGTCAAGTCCGGTGAAGAGATTTCTTAATCTATATTCCAATCCTTGCATGAGTAATGCCGGGAATGCGTTTGGCAGGGTTTTTGTCGTCAGAGATATTTCTCACCAAAAAGAAGTGGACAGGCTAAAACTGGAATTGATAAGTACGGTAAGCCATGAGCTGAGGACGCCTATGAGCAGTATCATGGGATTTTCCGAGCTGTTGCTTACCAGAAAGCTTTCTGAAGAGCGGAATAAGGAGTATGCAGCTATAATAAACTCTGAGGCCAGGAGACTCACTGATCTAATAAACAATTTCCTTGATATTCAGAGAATGGAAAGCGGAAAACAATTATTTAACAAGCAACTCAACTCGCTAGAACAGATAGTTGAAGAAGCAGTAAAGATATATGAGAATACTACGGATATGCACAAAATAATTTATGAGAAAAATACAAAAAGCATACCGGAAATCTATTGTGACAAGGATAAAGTGTTGCAGGTTTTTTCAAACTTGCTATCGAATGCTATAAAGTACTCTCCGGATGGCGGAGAAATAAGAGTGGATTTGGCGTTGGAAAATGGAAGAGCCAGGGTTAGTGTTGCAGACCACGGATTAGGTATTCCGAATGATGTTAAGAATAGGCTCTTCACGAAATTCTTCAGAGTAGATAATGATGACCGTAGAAAAATAGGTGGAAGCGGACTGGGACTGGCAATCTGCAAAGAGATTATCCTAGCGCATGGAGGAGAGATAGGTGTTGATTCAACCCATGGCAGGGGAAGCACCTTCTACTTTTACCTTCCGTTACAAAAAAGCAAAACAAGCAGCATAGATGTTGATGCGTTACATAACGATCCATGCGTAACAAATAACGGATATTTGCTCATAGTAGAAGACGATGCTTCCATGGTTAAACTCATGAAGGAGATACTCAAAGATGAATGCCTTGAAATACATTCCACCAGCAGTGGTGAGGAGGCAGTGAGGCTTGTGCAAGAGTATAACTACAGATTGTTTATATTGGATATAGCTTTAAAAGGCCAACTGAATGGGTGGGATGTTGTTAAGGAACTGAAGAATAACTATTCTACAGCAGAAATCCCGATTATTATTTCAAGTGTATATGAAAATAAAAACAGTAATGCAAATACGGACATTTTAGACTATTTGGTGAAGCCATTTGAGCCGGAACAGATGGTTAAGGTGGTAAGAAAGGCTTTGAATGGGAATCTTAATTCAAAGATGATGGTGAATAGCGATGAAAAACTCAGGGAAAAAATTATTTTAGCATTGAGCAGTAAGGGTATAGGCGTCAAAAGAATTGAGCAATCAGGCAATCTGTTAATAATAACATTAGATGGGAAAGAGGGTCTTTTAGATGAATAACAAGCAATTAGATACATTAATGCAAGCTGCACAGAAGACTTTTATCAATGAACTTGGCAATAGGCTTGAAGAAATGGATAAACTCCTCACGGCTTGTGAGGGTAAGTGCAGTGAGCACGATGCACAGAATATATTAAGATTTTTTCACTCGATAAATGGTACAGCTCATACACTTGGTTTAAGCCAACTTGCTTCCATTGGAAATGAATGGGAGAAAAAGATCCAAAATCTGATAAAACAGGGAAGCGGTTTGGATGTAGATATACTCAAGGATATACATTCACAAATTGATGAAATCAAACGGATTACAGGTTGTTTGATAGAGAATGAGACAGAAAGCTCTTATACCCTGGCAGAAAATGATTATATAAATATGCAGGATAGGGGCAAGATCCTATTGGTGGATGATGACGTGAGTATACTTCAGTTATTGGAAAATGCACTGACTATGGAAGGATATACTGTTTATATTTGTGATGATTCAGCATCAGCATTAGATATTATTGCCTTTGCAAGACCTGATGTTACTATATTGGATATTAAGATGCCTGGAATTAACGGATATGAATTGTTGAAGGAGATAAAATCAAAATCTGAATACTGTGATATGTATGTGATATTTTTAAGTGCAATTAATAATATTGATGACAAGATTAAGGGGATGAAGTCAGGTGCGGACGATTACATTACAAAACCGTTTATTATAGATGAAGTGATAGCGCGAGTTGAAACAGTCTTGAGAAGGTCAAACAATTACAGGGATAAGATTTTTAAAGATGACCTTACAGATGCGTACTCAAGATATTATTTCAGCCAGCGCATACAGGAGGAGATTGAAAGATACAAACGGAACCAAACGGTATTCTCTATTGCGTTTATAGATCTGGATCATTTCAAATTAATCAACGATAAATATGGACATCAGACAGGTGACGTTGTATTAAAAGAGCTTGTAACCTATTTATCTGGACATATTAGAAAATGCGACAGTCTATACCGATATGGAGGCGAGGAATTTATTGTTCTCCTGCCAGATACACCAAAATCAAAAGCATATTCGGTTATTGACAGATTAAGAAAAGAATTCGCCCAAAAACTCATATGTGTTGGCGGAACAGCCATTTATACTACTTTTAGCGCAGGGATTATGCAGGTAAATGATAAAGAAGTAACAGGAGAACAAATAATCAGCTATGCTGATAAGGCAATGTATCGTGCCAAAAACCTTGGCAGAAACTGTGTTGTTGTTTATAGTAATGAAATGAGCATGAAGGGTTTCAAGAAAACTCTGCTTCTGGTTGACGATGAAAACACGATTTTAAAGCTTCTAAGGGACAGACTATCTAATATTGGATATAATATCGTCACTGCCGGAGACGGCAATAGTGCTATTAAATTAACCGGCGAGATACACCCTGATGCCGTTATATTGGATATTATACTTCCTGACATAGATGGCTTTGAGGTATGCAGGCAGATCAAAGAGAATGCTGCTACCTGTACAACAAAAGTAATTATGCTTTCTAAAAAGAAAGAAAAGAGGAATATTGCCAAAGGGCTATATTCGGGAGCTGATGATTATTTAACAAAACCGTTTTCCATGGTTGAGCTGGAGGCTCGAATAATGAGGGCTTTGAATAATTAAAATAATGCAGGGCTTAAAAAGCTTTGTCATTTGGTATCTTGCATATGCGTTTGCCAACAGGGATTTATTAACCAGCCAGTGTGTATATTTCTTGTTCCATTTGAGAGTTCTATTAACGTTTTCTGCTTTTGAACCGGGGTTGGGTCAAATTGTGATACATAATAAATGAGTTGAAGTTAAGGTGCTTAAATAGTAGAATATACAATATATATTTAACAGGTATAATTAAGCTGCATTGTTTATGGTCCGATATTGCGCATAGGTGGGTAGAAATTATATGAAAGATAAAAAAAGGATTGCGGTTATTTTTGGGGGGCAGTCTTCGGAGCACGAGGTTTCAAGGTTTTCAGCGGAAGCTGTTCTGAAACATATGGACACGGATAAGTTTGACGTTGCGATGATAGGTATAACAAAGGATGGAAGGTGGCTCTCCTATGACGGGCCGTTGGAATTGCTGGGAACCGGTGAATGGCAGGCTTTGGCAGAAACCAGACAGCAGTCGCAGCAGGTCTTGCTGTCTGCAGGGGCTGCAATGGCTGCGGCAGAGAAGGACAACAAGCGGATAGATGTAGTCTTCCCGGTTTTGCATGGCTGCAACGGTGAAGATGGTACGATTCAGGGACTATTTGAACTGGCAGGGATACCTTATGTAGGCTGCGGGGTACTTGGCTCGGCATTGGGGATGGATAAAGCCTATTCAAAGATTATTTTTGAAAAGGCGGGAATACCTCAGGGCGAGTATCTGGTATTCAACAAAAAACAGGTTTTTCAGGAGGTTAAATCGATTATTGATAAAGTAGAGGACCTGCTGACATATCCCTGTTTTGTCAAACCGTCCAACACAGGATCCTCTGTCGGCGTCAGCAAGGCACATGACCGCGGTGAGCTTGAAGCCGCACTGCAGCTGGCCGCAAGATATGACAGACGTATTCTTGTTGAGGAATTTATGGATGGCCGGGAAGCTGAATGCGCAGTACTGGGCAACGATAATCCTATTGCATCGACAGTGGGTGAAGTGGTGCCTTGTAATGAGTTTTATGATTATGAAGCCAAGTACATGAGCGGTGACAGTTCAAAGATTATTATTCCTGCAGATCTGCCCGCAGATACAATTGAAAAAATAAAAAAATATTCAATAAAGGCATTTAAAGCGCTTGATTGTTCCGGACTGGCAAGAGCAGACTTCTTCGTGCTGAAGCGTACAGGCGAGGTTTATATAAACGAAATAAATACAATGCCGGGATTCACACAGATCAGTATGTATTCGAAATTATGGGCTGCCTCGGGAGTGCGATACGGCGAACTGATTGAAAAACTGATAGAACTTGCGCTTGAACGGTATGAAGACAAAAGGAGAGATATAGATAACTAACACCGTTAAGCGGTGGTATTTTCGAGGGGAATTTGTGTATGGACAACAGAGCAATTGGTGTTTTTGATTCCGGACTCGGTGGCTTAACGGTTTTCAAGGAAATCATAGAGCAGCTGCCCGGTGAAAGTATGGTATATTTCGGTGACAGCGGACGTGCCCCATATGGGACAAAATCACGGGAGACCGTGATAAAATATACGCTCCAGAATATCAGGTTCTTAATGAACCACGATATTAAAATGATGGTGATAGCATGTAATACGATGAGCGCACACAGCTTCGAACTGGTTAAAGAGAGCCTTGGCATACCAATCATAGAAGTGATAGGCGCCGGCGCCATATCTGCCGCAGCTGAAACAAGGAATAAAAAGTTGGGTATAATAGGCACTACTGCAACAATTAATAGCGGAGTATATCAGAAAGCTGTAAACGAACTGGATAATAATATCGATATAGTTCAGAGAGCATGCCCGCTCTTCGTTCCTCTGGCAGAAGAAGGGCAGGAGTGGTGGGAGAGCGACATCACACTCAGGATTGCAGAAAAATACCTTGCGCCTCTAAAGGAGGCAGGTGTTGATACCCTGGTGCTTGGCTGTACACATTACCCTTTGCTGCAGGCGGTTATTTCGAAGGTTATGGGTGAGGATGTCAAGCTTGTCAGCTCTGCGATGGAAGTAGCGAGAGTTGTAAAAAAGACAATTTTAGATAACAATATGCAAAGAGATATGTGCTATGAGCCTGTATACCGGTACTTTACCAGTGACAGTGTGGAAAAATTCGAACCGATGTGCAGTACTATTCTCGGAAAGACAATAAATACAGCAGAGAAGGTAGATATTGAAAGGTATTGAAAACAAGCATGGGGAAAAGCTGTAATTAATGAAGGAGTAAACGTTGATTTGCGGCGGGAGTATTCAAGTCGCAGGAAAGGTGCGTGTTTTATGGATAAGAATGTAATAATATCGGTTAAAGGCACGCAATCAGCTGAAGACCAGAATATGAACACCATGGAGCTGGTCACTGAGGGCAAGTATTACAAGAAGGATGACGCTTATTATGTAACTTACGATGAAAGTGAGGTCACAGGCATGAACGGCACAACAACGACCTTAAAAGTCGTGGATGAAGTAGTAACGCTTATCAGAGTTGGGTCGGTCAATTCGCATTTTGTGTTTCAGCGAGGGCAGAAGCATGTCTCATATTATGACACGAAATATGGCGCTTTTACAATAGGTGTGCTGGCAAGCGCAGTGGATGTGAAGATGAATGACAGCGGAGGGGAAATCCGCATTGGCTATCAGCTGGAAATTGACAATAATAGCACAGGTGAAAACGACTTTTCCATGTCTATAAGAGAGGCAGGACAAGCAGATGACAAACATCATAGAAAGCATAAGGACACAAGTCAGGAATATAATTAAAAGCGCGGTATCAGCTGCGGTTGCAAAAGATGAGCTGCCGCATGCGGGGATTGATGAAATAACCGTGGAAACGCCTAAAGAGAAAGCGCATGGGGAATTCTCCACGAATATTGCCATGCAACTTGCGAGACAGGTCAAAAAGGCACCGGCTCAGACAGCTGCGATACTCATTGCAAACATGGATTATTCAGATACGCATATTGAAAGAGCTGTCTGCGCAGGTCCCGGCTTTATTAATTTTCATCTGAAAACCGGGTGGTTATACGAAGCGCTTAAAATAATCAGTCGTGAACGGGAGGACTATGGCAGAATCAATATTGGTGAGGGCAAAAAAGTAATGGTCGAGTTTGTCAGCGCAAATCCCACAGGCTCTCTTCATATGGGCAATGCCCGAGGCGGAGCGTTGGGTGACTGTATCGCAAGTGTACTTGAAGCTGCAGGATATGATGTAACGCGGGAGTTTTACGTAAATGATGCAGGAAATCAGATAGAGAAGTTCGGCATATCACTGGAAGCCAGATATATACAGCTGCTTAAGGGCGCCGCCGCCGTAGAATTTCCTGAAGACGGGTATCAGGGCGAAGACATCGTCGATCATATGAAGTGCTATATTAAGAAATACGGGGACAGCCTTCTTGATGCTGAACCGGCAGACAGGCGCAGAAAGCTGGTGGAGTATGCTCTGCCGAAGAATCTGGAACGGATAAGGAGAGGGCTTGCGGCTTATGGTATTCAATATGATGTGTGGTTTTCCGAACAATCCCTTTATGATAACGGTGAACTGGAGGAAACCCTGAAATATCTGAAAGACAAGAATTTATCAGTTGAAAACGATGGCGCCGAGTGGTTTAGGGCAACAGAATTTGGTTTGGAGAAGGATGAGGTTATTGTCAGAAATAATGGCTTGCCTACATACTTTGCAACCGATATAGCCTATCATAGGAATAAATTTTTAAAACGCGGATTTGACCGTGTCATAAACCTGCTTGGCGCCGACCATCACGGCCATGTTGCCCGAATGAAGGCTGCTGTTGAAGCACTCGGGGTAGATCCGGCCAGGCTTGACATCGTTATATTTCAGCTTGTCAGACTGTTCAAGGACGGAGAAGTGGCCAAGATGTCTAAAAGGACGGGAAGGGCAATCTCTTTGGAAGACCTTCTTGAGGATGTCGGAAGGGATGCCGCCAGATTTATATTCAATACGAAGGCATCGGGCAATCATCTTGACTTTGACCTTGACCTGGCTGTGAAGCAGTCAAATGAAAATCCCGTTTATTATGTGCAGTATGCTCACGCAAGAATATGCAGTATGCTAAGGCTGCTTGAAAGCGAAGGAGTAAAGGTTCCTGATGCGGATAGAGTGGATATTGCAAAGCTTGAAGAGCCTGAAGAAATTGAACTAATGAAAAAATTGGCTGAATACCCTGATGAGATCAGAATATCGGCTCAAACCTTAGAACCAAGCAGACTAACAAGGTATGTGACAGATACAGCGTCGCTTTTTCACAGCTTCTACAATGCATGCAGGGTGAAGGGAGAAGAGGAAGGCCTTTTGAAAGCAAGGCTGCTGCTTGTGGCTTCCACGCAGATTGTAATAAAAAATGTACTGGAAATTTTAAGCATTAATGCACCTGAGAGAATGTAACATAAATTTAAACAACTCAGCCATCCGGTTATTAAATAGGGAACTGCATAAGCCGATATATATAGCAGGTAACGTAACCTCGTATATATCGGCTTTTTAACGGGAAATTCCGCAGCAAGGAATATCGGCGTAGCAGCGGTGTGTCCCCATACATTATACAGGAGGAAGCACGAATTGGGCTTATTGCAGAGAATCACAAAGAAATTGAAGATTGCGGCGCTAGCTCTGACTTTATTAATGCTTTTTGCTGAACTGAGCCCTCAGGAGCCTTTTGCTGAACTGATTCCTTTGGCACACCCTTTCCGGTTACACCTGGGGGGAGGTGCGGCGGCGGCGGAAGTGCCTGAAACAATGTACTACGGTGATGCCAAGGCGGAGGCGGTACTTGCCAATCTGAGCTATGTTGATGTAACGGGTGGGAATGTCTGGTCAAAGGAAGCAATTTATGAGATGGGAGCTCTTGGAATAGTAAAAGGTCCCGATAGCGCATCTAAGCTATTTGGCAGAAATGTCCCCTTGAACAAAGAAGAGGCGATGGCAATTGTCTACAGAGCGGCAGGGCGTGAAGCTGAAGCGCGGCAGATGGGCGTGGCAATCAACAATGCTCGGTCTGCTGCTGACAAAAAGACCGACCCGATGGCCGTATTGTATGACGGATTTTTACAGCTGGCTGCCAATGAGGGGCTGATTTCTGTACAGGATCTGGCAAATGCACTCAATTCCGACCAGACCTCCATAGATGCTGACGGTTTTAAACGAAAAGGGGCTGCACAGAGGCAGGAAATGGCCTATTGGCTTGCAAGGGGATTGAACATCCAACCTGCAGCACAGCAGCAAGAGCTGTTGAACTACACCGACTGGCGCAGTACGGATCCGGACAAGCTGCCGTATCTGGAAGCTATACTGCAGCAGGGCATCATGACCGGCAGCGGCGGCCGTATCAACCCCAGACAATCCATTACCAGGGAACAGGGTGCGCAAATCGTAAAAAATGCTGAAAGACCAGTGCTGGAGGCGCTTAAATACATCAGGAACAATGGCGCTGTCAATGATATCACCATAACAAGAGATTATACCGGAGACACAGCCGTTTCAGGCAAGAGCATTACAGTCAGAAACATCAACGGCAAAATTGCTTCTATAATAACCTCAGTACCGACAGGTACGGCAGCCGGATCAAAAAACGAAAACGCCGGTACACCTGCAGTGCCTCAAAAAAAGGAATTGGTGGTTTACAAAAACGGCATTCTGGGCAATAGCAGCCTGATAAAAACAGGAGACAGAATTCAATATATAACAGACGGCACAAATACCGTAAAATATATAAATGTCATTTCAAATATTAACGATATCAGATACATTGCGGCGCAGATAAGCAGTGTGGACAGGGCGAATCTCCTTTTGAATGTTATTCAGCTGTTTAAAATGGACTATCCCGATTTGAAGAGTATTGCGGGAGAAGTATCATTTTCCGGTTTTCAGAATGAGAAAAATTCGTACAGAATCGCCGCCGGTGCCGCTATTACCGTCAATGGGGCCCGGGCAAAGCTGTCAGAAGTTACGGACGATGCCACAGCCATACTTACCATTGACAGTAATAACATTATAAAAGGAATTCAATGTGTGGATCTTGGAATTAACTCAGAAGCAAGAAGAATAGTCAGAGGTATTGTCGAAGATAACAACCCTGATCTGGGATACCTTACGCTTTACAATGAGGATGGCTCGGGAACAGGAAGCAGAAATGCCGCAGTGCTGCGCAACTACAATTACGTTGACCAGAATAAAACCGACATTTACAGAAACCACAACAAGGTGAAAGCTGAGAGCATACAAGCCGGCGATACAGCCTATGTCAAACTCGACAACGACGGTGACATAGCCTCGGTAAGTGCTGTGGACAACTACTTTGCCAGATATGGAAGAGTAGTCTCAAAGCTGCCTGCAGCGATTGTGGTACAATTTGAAAATGGAACACAGACGCTTCCAGTCCGCAATGATGTCATCGTGGTCAGAGACAAGCTGCTGGTCGGTTTAAAGGCTTTGAAGGATGGCGACCGTGTTAAGCTGCTGCTTAATGACAATGGAAGAACTGCCGATTTAAAGGAAATTACCATTGAAGGCGACGAACATTATATCAGCAATATTTATAAAGGTGCAATAACAAAGATCGATAATATATCTGATAAAATATCGGTCATGGGTATGCAGGTTTTCAAAAAAGGGAAATGGGAGCGCACTGAGCGTAAAGGCTTAACCACAATACCTCTTGCAGAGAGCTTCAATATATATTCAGGTGCGGCTGTACTTGATATGGAAAATGCCAATAAACTATTATATTCGAATGAAGCCTACATAGCGGTAGAAAGAAGTTACGGAGGCGAGGAAAAGGCAGTGCTGCTTTCCTACAGAAACAGCAGTGACGCTCAGGAGCCGACAGCCAGCGACAGAATATCCGGCGTCATTACAGGCTCAGACAGCTTCACACTTTCTAGAGAAAATCAAAAAGTCAGTTACTCAAAGGGCAGCATCATAGTAAAATATGGAAGGCTTGTATCCGGCAACAGCCTTGCCGACAATGATGAAGCATATATGGCGCTGAACAGGGATTATTCAAGCGGGAATTACTATGCGTCGGTTGTGAAGGTGGATGAACCGCAAATCGCGGACGGCCTAGCCATATACAGGGGCAGGATTAGTACGGTGAATGATGGGCGGGACTTTACCGTAGGCTCATTCTCTCAGCTTCAGGGGATCGATTGGAGATATAGCAATACTCCGAAGACCTTTAAGATAACACTCAACACCAGAATGCTCAATGACGATGGAATTTTGAATATGCGCGACTTCAAGGGATACGGAGAAGATAGCTACCTGAACAGAACGGTGTACGTAGTAGCGGATGGTGTCAATGCAGTACTGGTGAGCACTGCGCCATACGGCATAAGCAACGTAAAAGGCAAAGTTTATGCAACGAATGGTACGAAGCTTGATTTGCGCAATGTTCAGTTATACAACCCGGCTACCTACGCATGGGACAATAATGCAAATACTTCAATCAATGTTCTAAAGAATAGTATTATTATTAAAAACAGCCAGGTAATCGGCGGCGCCGGCATTATAATAGGCGACTCGGTGAGAATTATAAAGAAGGACACGGCTGTAAACAGCGACGGCTATATTATATTTGTTGAGTAAATCAGTACACTGGAGGACCCGAACGATGATGAAAAAAATACCGGCAATATTACTAATCCTCTTAACATGCTTGCTTTTCCCGGTCACTGCATTTGCACGGGAAGGGATCTGCGGCTATGAGGGCGGAATTTCGTCAGGTGAAGTGCCCGGAAAGACTATCTATGATTATCAGGAGGTATCCTTTATTACCGGAGTACCCGTGGTGTACAAGGGAACACTAACGATCAAAAAATCCAAAAAGCAAAACAAAACAACGACAACGTATATATATAGTCTCAGAAATACCGAGAAGGAGGCTGTTCTTTCGCGGACACTTGTATTTTCTGCGACCGCTGCGACAATGGAAAACGGACAGATTACCGAGACAGTTGCTTTTTTAAAACCGGCAACTGAGACTGTGAAAATCAACGGAACTACATACACCCTCAAAAGCACCAATGGTTATGAGTTTGCCCGTTCAAACCTTATAGATCCACAGCCTGCGGTGGAATACCACGCCGGCAGCATATGGAGCAGGAAGGTCTACCAGGTGGGTGCGGCAGCCGACGGCAATACTGTAACTGTCGAGTGCACAGGTGTTTTTTATGGTTATGACCAATACTGGGGAAATGCAGAGAGTCTGTTGCTTGATTACACAATCAGCAGCGAGAAGAATAGCAAGGGCGGAGCCGACATATGGGGCGGCGAAGCATCAGTTGCTATATCATCCACTTCCACCGAGCAGTTGGAATATCAGAAAAACAAACCTGATCAGATCAGTTTTTCAGGAAGCTATGTTCAAAGCCGTATGAACAGCAGCATTATGGAATATACAAGTATGCTGCCGGAATTTGATGCCAAAGGCATTTCAACAGACAATGTCATTACTTACAAGGACAGATTGAAGCTGGAAACTTTTCCGGTGCAAAAGAGGCTTCCAACTGTGAATCCTGCCGGTATCAGAGGACATTGGGCTGAAAATGATATCCGCATCATGTTCGGACTTGAGGTATTCAAGGGTGGCGGGCTGAATTTCAATCCCGACCACTATATGAGCAGAGCGGAATTTGCCGCTGCAATGGACCAGATCGCCAGAGAGGTTCCGGTAGATCCGGCATTATCCGCAAGGACAAACTTGACGGTTAACCGAGCCGCTTCAAAGAAAGAAATTGTGTCGCCGTTTAACGATGTATCTATAGAGAATATTTATTTCTCACCGATAAAAAGCGCATATGAGCGCGGCCTGCTTAATGGTAAGGGAAATAACCTTTTCGGACCTAACGAGAATATTTCTAAGGCCGATGCAATAGTAGCTATTATAAGGGCTCTGGGATTTGAATCTCTTGCGCCTGCACCTGTTGCGGTAACAAGCTTTCGTGACAATGACCTCATACCGGCTCATGCTAGGAATGCGGCTTTTACTGCCCAAAAAATCGGGTTACTGCAAAGTGACAGCAAGGGGAATATGAATCCCACTAAAAAGCTGACCAAGGCGGAAGGCGCAGCCCTGTTCAAAAGCCTCATTGCTTATCTGCAGAGTGGCATAAGGAAAGATTACAGGGAAAGACTTGTTAATTATTGACAAAGTCATAGCAGACGCCCGGAAGTAAATTATTGATCCATTTTTTTTTTGCGTTACTTGTGGTAGAATTGACATATTAAACACAAAGGGGAATTGCCGTGCATTCATATTCTGCCAGACCGTTTTTCAGATACGTCTTATGTGTTATTCTAATTGTTTTTCTTCTGCTTGGACAGACTGTCTACGCGTCTGCGACAGCTGAAGACGAAAAGAATCTTCAATACCTGCAGGGCATAATAAATATGATCCGCGACCAATACAAGGGTAGTCTGACAGACAGCCAGCTGGTAGAAGGGGCTATTGAAGGCATGCTGGGCTCACTGGACGAGTATACTACATATTATACGCCCAAGGAGGCGAAAACTTTTATGGGCTCTGTCTCCGGGATCTTTGGCGGCATTGGCATATCCATGGAAATAAGCGGCGAATATATAGTTGTTTCTAAAGTATTCTCTGCTTCGCCGGCTGAAAAGGCAGGTATCCTGCAAGGAGACAGAATTGTTGAGGCCGACGGGAAGAGTCTTATTAAAGCCACTGCTGAAGAGGCGGCATCAATTATCAGAGGTGAAGCAGGCACGGTGGTGAAGCTTGGTGTATTGCGCAATGGAACCGGCAGTGCAAAATATATTAGTATTACCAGAGAGGTAATTAAGATTAATCCTGTTATATATGAAATCAGAAATGGCATTGGCTACATCAAACTGGAAAGGTTTAATGAAAACACTGATGAGTATATTAATAAGGCCTTGGCGGAGATGGATAGGAATAAAATAACGAAACTGATCCTTGATATGCGTGACAATCCGGGCGGTGAAGTGAGCCAGGCGGTCGCATTGGCACAAAAGTTTGTGCCGAAAGGCCTGATAACTAAGCTGGACTATAAATCGGAAAAATATACCGACATAGAATACCATTCAGAACTGGAGACGCCAAAATACAAGCTTGCAGTGCTGGTGAACGGCATGAGTGCCAGCGCAGCCGAAATTGTGTCTGGTGCCATTCAGGATACGGAAGTAGGCAAGCTGGTGGGCACAAAGACCTTTGGAAAGGCCAAGTTTCAGGGTATGCTGCCTATATTGACGCCTGAGGCATTTTTAAAATATAAAGAGCAGTTTGGGAATAATGTAGTAAATGCATCTGATTTGCAGATGTATTATGGCATTAGTCCTGCTATAAATGAAATCGGCGGGTATACAAAGATGACTCTTGGTCTTTACTATACACCAAAGGGCAGGATGATAGACGGGACAGGCCTTACGCCTGATATTATTGCTGAGGATCCCAAACCTGTATCGGATATTAATATCAATAATATTCAAAAGCTTACCAAGACGGCCAAGCTTGGACTGAACGATCAGGGTGCTGATGTCTATAATGCTGAAAAGCTGCTCAAGGTAATGGGCTATGAGATAGGGACGCTGGACACAACCCTTGATGCTAAAACGGTAAAAGCATTAAAAGCGTACCAGAAGGCTTCAGTTCTGAATATAAGCGGCATTTTGGACTACAAGACACAGGATGCTTTGAATGCTTCAATACTGAAAATTATTACCAAGTATGACAAACAATATAATGCGGCAGTTCAATTATTAAATAAATAGAAATATTAGAAATTATGGTATTGACACAGCATGCTGACAAATATAAACTTATTGAGTGTTAATTTTTGCGCCGTAAAATTGTAATAACAGAGCATGTGGGATTTACTATGCAATAAAGGTAATATAAGCAGGAATACTTGTTGTTCAAATATTTTTTGCAGTATACATTTTCGGAGGTAAATCATGTCAGCAAAGTACATATTTGTGACAGGCGGCGTTGTATCAGGCCTGGGCAAGGGAATAACCGCAGCATCTCTCGGAAGGCTTCTCAAAGCCAGAGGACTTCATGTTACCATTCAAAAGTTTGATCCGTATATAAATGTTGATCCGGGTACGATGAGCCCCTATCAACATGGAGAGGTATTTGTTACCGATGACGGCGCTGAGACCGATCTTGACATAGGGCACTACGAGAGGTTCATAGATGAGAATCTTAACAAAAACAGCAATGTGACGACCGGAAAGATTTACTGGTCCGTCATTAACAAGGAGAGGAAGGGTGACTTTCTCGGGGGCACGGTACAGGTTATACCCCATATAACCAATGAAATTAAAGAAAGAATATACAGAGTAGGCAAATCCGACCACACCGATGTGGTCATTACCGAAATCGGCGGAACTGTCGGTGATATAGAAAGTCTGCCCTTTCTTGAGGCTATCAGACAGGTTACGACGGAAATTGGAAGAGAACATGTGATGTATATCCATGTTACTCTGGTCCCGTTCCTCAGCAAGTCCGGCGAGCTCAAGACAAAGCCAACGCAGCACAGTGTAAAGGAGCTTAGAAGTATAGGTATACAACCGGATGTCATTGTTTGCAGGACAGAGAAACAGTTGTCGAAGGACATGAAGGATAAGATTGGTCTTTTCTGTAATATGCACAGCGACACAGTCATTCAGAATATTGATGCGGAGATACTCTATGAAGTACCGCTTATGCTTGAAAAAGAGGGTTTTGCCGATACCGTATGCAAGCGTTTGGGTCTTGAGTGCTCAGAGCCTGATCTTGGCGAGTGGATGGATATGGTGGAGAAGCAAAAAAACCTGAAGGAATGTGTAACAATTGCACTTGTCGGTAAATATGTAGAGCTGCATGATGCCTATCTGAGCATTGTTGAAGCACTGAAACACGGCGGCATTGCAAATAATGCTGAAGTACAGATAAAGTGGATTAATTCGGAGCAGCTTGATATGGAAAATTTCAATGACTACTTGATTAATGCAGACGGAATACTTGTGCCAGGAGGCTTCGGAGACAGGGGAATAGAGGGCAAGATACTTGCCGCCCAATATGCAAGGTTGAACAAGGTGCCATATTTCGGCATATGTCTTGGAATGCAGATGTCAGTAGTGGAATTTGCAAGGAATGTATGCAACATGAAGAACGCACACAGCTCGGAATTTTCCAGCACCACGCTTTATCCTGTTATTGACCTGATGCCGGAGCAGAAGGATATAGATGAAGTGGGCGGTACGATGCGACTGGGCGTTTACCCTTGCAGGATGAAGGAGAACACACGTGTTTATGGGATATACCAAGATGAACTAATATATGAGCGTCATAGACACAGGTATGAGTTCAACAATCAATTCAGGGATGATATGATTTCTAAAGGCCTGGTTCTTTCCGGACTTTCACCAAGTGAGAGATTGGTTGAAATAATTGAACTTAAGGATCATCCATGGTACGTGGGAGTGCAGTATCATCCTGAGTTTAAGTCAAGACCCAACAGACCCCATCCTCTTTTCCGCGATTTTATAAGAGCAGCCTTGGAAAATCAAAAGAGGAAGTAAAAGAATGCCGCCCTAACGGGAGTGCAAAAAACCCATAGTGCCTAATTTTTTTTTGCATTGTATTTAAATTGCAAAATAGTTCTATGCGGAAGGATTTAAGATTTTGCAATATTAATCAAGGATATACAAGTGCAAAAAACCCATAGTGCCTAATTTTTTTTTGCATTGTATTTAGT
>CAYGHY010000047.1:0-16409 GCA_964349435.1 uncultured Oscillospiraceae bacterium | reverse complement strand
CACAAAAGGTGGGGCTGCAGCGGTCTAAAATGACTGCAGCCCCGAATAAACTAATGAAAATTACTTGCTCTTTACCGTTTCAAGAGATTCAAAGGGGAACAGGGAAATCATTTCTTCTGTCCCGGCAACAGGGTCTGCAACATACTCCAGGAAGGCCATCACGTCTACACCCATCCGCTTGCCGTTCATATACTCAAAGGTAATGCCGCCAAGCTCAAAGGGTTCTAGTTCCATCACCTTGCCGAAATCGTCCCAGTTCAGGCCGTATACGCCCGGGTTATCGTTGTAGCGTTCAAACGCCTTCACTATGGTGATACCATAGGCATAGCCAGCTACACAGTAGTTGTTGTCACGATAGGACAGACGGGTAGCTTCGGGAATGTCAGTTACATAGGTCAGGGCGTCCATCATGTCATCCAGCATATCCTGGCCACCCTGAGAGCCATAGTCTGCCCAGACTGTCGCATAACAGGGCCTTGTGGGCTTGTAGGTATCCGGAACAAATGACTGCAGGGTGGAAGCGCCGTAGGAAAACACAACAGGCACTTCGTACATGGCATCGTCCATGGCGGAAATCCAAGTTGTAGCGTCAATACCCATGAAGATGACAACTTTGCAATCGGCGTTCTTGAATTTTTGAATCGCTGAGGGGTAGGTGTCTCGGGTAACCGCTTCGGTGACCAGGCGGTCGACTGCACCGGCCTCGGTGGCAAAGGCAACCAGGTGTTCCAGGTTGCTCAGGCTGGCGGAGTCAATGCCATGAACAACTGCGATTTTAGCGTCCGCGGGCAGTTTCTCATTCTTTTCCGGTCCAAAGAAGGATTCATGCAGTACACGGGCAATCAGATAACGTGCATCGGTCTGATTGGCGGGCTGGATTTGGAACAGGTTGCTTTCGGGGTTTACCGCTTCATAAACAACGTCAAGCCCTGTCGCAATGTTGACAATCGGAATGTTTTTTTCTTTCAGGTAGTCAAGGCTAGGTTCGACAATGTTGCCCCAAAGGCTGCCAAGCAGGAATACCTTGTCCTGCTCAACAAAGCGTTCAATGGTGGCTTTGCCGGTCGCGGCATCATACTGGTCATCATAGGCGATGATTTCCACCTGGCGACCCTCAACGCCGCCCTGCGCGTTAAGCCGGGCAATAGCGGCGCGGAAGCCATCATAAGCCGGCTGGCCGATGTAGGCATATACACCGCTGACCAGGGAAATGGTGCCAATTTTGACTTTGTCATCGCTGACGCCCTGGGATGTCACATCAGGATTGCCAAGTTGGGCTTCAGCATACAGCGGACCTGTGAATAGGCTGAGAACCATAATCAGGGCTACCAAAAGGAAGGCTGCTTTTTTTGCTTTCATCAGAGTGTACTCCTTTTTTGTCTAGCGCTTATCATAGCGCTGTTGAATTGGCTGCGACCATGCAAGTATCTATATAAAATGCCGCCGCGGTGTTCCCACGTGACCGGCACATGAATCAATTCTCCGTCGATTTTCTTTTCCCCAGATAAGCGCTGATGAGTTCGTCATCCTGGAGTAACTGAATGGTTGTGCCCTGGCTTTTAATGGTCCCAAGTTCCATGACATAAGCGTAATCCGCAATCAGTAATGATTGGCGCGCGTTTTGTTCCACCATCAAAATTGTGACACCCCGCGCCGCGATAACCTGAATAGTCTTGAAAATGCTCTTGATGATCAACGGCGCCAGGCCCAGAGAAGGCTCATCCAGCAACAATAGTTTAGGGCTCGACATCAGAGCACGGCCAATTGCCAGCATTTGCTGTTCGCCGCCGGACAATGTTGTGGATTGCTGGTTTCTTCTCTCTTTTAGAATGGGGAACAGCTCGTAAACCATTTCAAAATTCCTGTTCAGTTCTGCTCTTGTACGCAGGCGGAATGCGCCTATGCGGAGATTGTCTTCCGTTGTCAGGCTACGTAACACCAGTCTGCCCTCTGGGGACTGGCTGATTCCGCGTTTTGAAATCGCATAGGGCTGCTTGTTTCTGATATCTTCCCCCTCAAACAGAATCCTTCCGGATGCAGATTTGACAACCCCGGATATTGTGCGGAGCGTTGTCGTTTTCCCGGCGCCGTTCGCACCTAAAACTACTACGATCTTGCCTTGGGGTATGGTCATGTTGATACCCTTTAAGGCACGGATGATTCCATAATCTACCACAAGGTTCTCTATGCTTAAGATATCTTTGCTCATGCCAACCCTCTCAGTCAGTGCCCAGGTATGCTTCCTGGACGGCTTGGTTATCTTGAATCTCTTTTGGTGTGCCAACTGCCAGTAATTTACCAAACGACATGGCACAAACCGTGTCACAGACGTTCATCACCAGGTTCATATCATGTTCCACTAGAAAAATGGTGCAATTGAAGTCATCCCTGATTAATCGGATAATTTCTTCCAGCTGTTCAGTTTCCGCTTCGTTTAGACCAGCAGCCGGTTCATCTAGGATGATGAGCTGGGGGTCTGACATCAATGTTCTGGCCAGCTCGACCTTTTTAAGCACGCCGTAAGGTAAGCCAAAGGGAAACATGTCCTTGTATGCAAGGATACCAAGACGATCCAGCAACTTCGCCGCGCGCTGGCGAAAAACTTCCTCTTCCCGTCTCAATTTTGCGGTATGCAGGAATTGATCAGCCAGTGAAGAACGGTATAATGCGTGTGCGCCGATCAGGAGATTGTCCATCACTGACAGCCAGTACACCAGCTCCAGATTCTGGAAGGTTCTTGATATGCCTGTTTTTACAACATTAGCAGTTCTCAGGTCATTGAGATTGATCAGGTTGCCAAACCGGTCAATATAACGGATGGATCCTTCAGTGGGCTTGTAAAACTGAGTGACGCAGTTGAACACAGTGGTTTTCCCGGCTCCGTTGGGCCCGATCAAGCCGAAGATCTCTCCTTTTTTGATATTGAAAGTCAGGTCATCCACCGCTTTTACGCCGGAAAAATACATTTTTAGGCTGCGGACACTGAGGATGTGTTGCTGTTGGAGCATCTCCTGATTGCCGCTGTTCAGCTCATTCAGACGTTTGTTGGCTTTATCAAAGACCTCCTGATGTACCTTGTCCTGCTTGTCCAGTTTGTCTTTTAGGATGTCCAATCTGGCCTGTTTTTTCGCGCTTTGCTGCTTTCTGATTCGCTCATGAATTGTATGCTCATGCGAGGCAGCATCCCGATAGGCAGAAACCGCTTCTTCAGAAACCGACTCATTGGTGCTGGCTGGGTACATCTTCCTTGCATTTTTAGTTTTTTCGGCCAGTTCGTCAGCCAGCCGTGCCAGAGCGTAAGCCTTTCGCTCCATAGCCGCTTTTTCCCCATGCTTCTTCAGGTCGCGCTGAAAAGCCAGTTCAATTGCTTTTTGGGGTTTGTCCTGGGCCTGCCTCATCGCCTCTATTTCGCGCTCAAGCAAAGCTTCGTTCCGGTCCTTCGGGGAGAGCGCTGCCAGCTCCAGCGGTAGCAGCCTCTTCCTATACTTAAGTTCATGCAACCGCAGGGCAGCCTGGTCTTTCTGATCAATCAAACCGGCAGCGACCTGCAGATAATCCCGGTTAAACTGAAGGGCTTCGTATGCTTTGTCGCGCATCTTCATAATGCGCCGGAGTGCCGCTTTATTATTTCGGTCCATACTTGTACATCCTCGCCTTGTTTGTTAAGCCGCGCATTCCCTGGGTGAGAGAACTAAGCAGGCGGATCAGACCGCCCGGGTATTTCGCGATAATAATGATGATGATGATCCCGTTGAAGAACAGGGATGCCTGTGGATACTGCCTGAAGAATTGGATGTTTTTTAGGAAAGCATAGTCAAGGGTGAAAATGACAAAGGAGCCTATCAGCACACCCGATGGCCTGGCGGTGCCGCCAAGGATAACCGCAATCAGAATGTTCATGGCCAGCGCGCTTGACCAGGTAGCATAGATTGATGACTGCATATAACTAACATACAGCACACCCGCCAGCAAGGCATAGACCGTGGCGATGACAAAGGCCAGTACCCTGTATTTGAGGATTCGGATACCCATAGCCTGCGACAGCGCTTCGCTGCTGCTCATGGACAGCATGGCGCGCCCCATCGGGCTGTTGATGATGTTCAGGGTGATGACAATCAGCAGGAACATCACCCCCAGGACAACGAAGTAGACCGTGTCTCTAGATGTTTGCAGCAAATAGGCCAGCTTGGGGAAGGGTACCCTGGAAATGCCCAGGGGGCCGCCGGTGAAACCGTTTGGCAGAGCAAAAAGCGTGAACAGGATGGTCGCCAGAGCGATGGTAATGATAATCAGGTGCATCCCGCGTACGCGCAGGGAGATGAACCCAACGATGACCCCAATTCCGATGCCGGAGAGAATGGAAATGACCAGGATGAGCGTGAATGGAATCTGGGTATTCTTCAGGAAAAATGCCGCAATATAGGTCCCTATCCCGATGAAGGCGCCTGTTGCGAATGAAATAAGGCCCGCCAGCATCAGAAGGATGCCTACACCCAGGCCCGCGACCACATATATCATGGTCTGCATGATGGCCTGGGTAACATTAAGGGGGATGATGTCCTCAGTGAAGATGAACAGCAGCTGGATGACCATCAGCGCCAGCGTCAGAACAACATAACTGAACAACGGGTGCCTGACAGTTTTCTTGATTAGCCTGGATCGATTCTCCCGGGCCAGCGTTTTGTAATCATTTTGAAGCTTCATCATGTTCTTACACCTTTATCTCTATGCTTTTACCAAACAAGCCTGAGGGTTTAATAAGGATTACCAGCATGACGGTCGTGTACAGTAGGGCGTTGGCCCATATACCGCTGACAAATGCAGACAGGGCAAGGAGGATGGGGATAATGACCGCTCCGATGACAGGCCCATAGAAGGAAGTGAAGCCCCCGAACACAAAAGCCAGCAGCGAGTAAGCCTGAACAGTTCCCAGCATGGAAATCTCTACCATGTGTGTCTGGGAAGCCAGGAAAATAGCCGCCAATCCCCCGCACGCGCTTGATATCGCCCAACTGAGGGCCGTCATCAAGTTTGTGTTGACGCCCATCATGGATGCGACAAACATATTGGAAGCGGTTCCTCGAACCCCCAATCCCCATTTCGTGAACCGGAGGGCGGTAAAAATGCAGAGGATGACAAAGGCCGAGGATGCCAGGATGAAGACAGCGTTCGCGGTAACGTTGAAATCCATGCCGAACATGCCAAAACTGATTTGCTGCCTGAAAAATCTCGGGAAATTATAGGGAATGGTGCCAAAGACCAGAGGGATACCGGCAGTGAGCAGGACAATTAGGGCAATAGTGACCATGATCCGTCCGCCTATGCCGCCAATGTGCCTGACAATGAGCGAATCCAGGAGTAGGCCAATGGTAAAGCATAGCACCACTCCCAGAAGTAATGAATACCAAGGGTTCATGCCAAAATCACGTACAAGCATCGCCGCCATATAAGCGCCGATGGTAGATGTAATGGCTTGCGCAAAATTGGCGACATTCGCTGTTTTAAAAGTCAGAGTTAGCCCCATGGTGGAAAGCGCCAGGATTCCAATAAGGTGAAAGTTGCTCAGAATGAGCTGGATAATGTCATGAACAATGTTTGACACGTTGACCTCCACTTTCAAAAATCGTATCGTCTCTTCGGTTAAATGCACCGCATGTGCATTCATTTCCTTCCCGATCCCCCGTCATCCGGCATCTGACAGGGCGGTATATAGAATGTTCCTGAGCTTTGGCTCAAACAGGTGCTTGGGGCTGTTGAGCAGATGCTGGGCAACAAAACATGAAAGCCTGTTTTCCCTGTCAAAGTAATTCTGCACCCCGCCAATCCCACCCCAGGAAAAACTGCCTGCCGGTGCAAGCGAACAGGAGGCCTCCGGGTTTATCAACACCGATACACCCAAGCCGTATCCATTCCCTGCTCTTGGTATCATCTGATGAAATGAGGTAAGCGTCTTTCCTGTCAGATAGTTTTTGCCCATCAAATCAAGGCTGTGCTGTGAGATGATTCTATTTCCATTCTTCGCTTCCCCTCCACAGGCCAGTGCATCGGCAAAGAGGATGTAATCTTTACAGCTGGAAATGAGCCCGCTTCCGCCGCTCTCCTGCCTGTCCCCGAACTTACCGTAACAATTGGTGGAGATTTTAGTGATCTCCCCTGTGTTCAAATCATAATTGTACTGGGGAGCCATTCTTGGTAGTTTAATCTCTGCGACAGAAAAACCAGTGTCAGACATCCCTATTGGTACAAAAATATTCTCCCGCATGTAAGTGCCCAGCGATAAACCAGTTGCTACCTCAATCACTGCACCCAATACATCATGGCTGAAACCGTATAGCCAGTCATCTCCCGGATCAAAGGCCAGCGGCTGCCCGGCAATCGCGTCTGCGAATTCCCGGGAAGTGAACTTGCCACCTTTGGCTGCCAGGAATCCCTTCATTTGCAGAGAATCAACTTGATAGGAAATGCCAGAAGTCATGGTAAACAAATGCATTATGTTCAGGACAGTTTTTGCAGGCCTTACCGCATCATCTTTTATGGTGATGTACAGGTCCTTGTACGCTGGCAGGTAGGTACTTACGGGCTCAGAAAAATTAAGTATCTCTTTTTCAATCAGCTGTAATGCAGCGACACAGGTAATCACTTTTGTTGCAGAGTAGATATTATATAGAGCATCAGAAGCCATTGGCTTCTTTTCCTGTAGGTCGCTGTAACCCGCAGCATGCCTGAAAATCTCACGGTGATTTTGATAGACAATGCAATCAACCCCCGGTAAACCCAACGTGTGGATTGCTTCATCCAAATAATCCTTCAAGTTCTGTAAGTTCATACACCATCCTACATTGTAGTATTATCGCGGACAGAGGTTCGTCGAATTCTGTCGCTTGTCGGACCAGGAGGCAACATGCTGGCATTTGAAAAAGCATACTAAAAATTATCTTTGCGTCTAAAGTAACAGTAATGCGTCATGATGTCAACATGGATAGCCTGAATATATTTCATCTATTCTAACCGCCTATTATCAAATGATTTTCATGCTTTTCAGGCATTTGGAGACATATTTTTGTTTGACAAATGATAGAAAAGTAGAAAGCCTGGTTTTTCTATACTTGCCTCTTGTTCCATTCTCATCCTTCCCGCTCAATGAGTCACTCCCACGACCTTAGGTGCAAAAAATCAGTCCGCAGTTGAATAAGCGCAAATTCTCATGCTGAAAAACAGAGGCTGAACGTGCAAGAATATTCCGTGAAATTTTACATTCAATATTATTAAAAAGACTTAAAGGCAATTTATTAATAAATAATTAACCCTTGGGTTAGGAAATTGGACTCAGAGACAATTTCTTGGTACGAATCATTGACAGAATTTTATACAGCGTGCTACCATCAGCGCAAAGATAGCTTTCTTGCCGCAGAGCAGATTTCATGAAAGCATCAGGCGCGGACAACATACACACAAAGCGAGGTGAGGCAATGATGAAAAAGACAATGTGGTTGGTTATGATACTTGTGAATTTCTTAGTCATCCATGCCGGCGCCTCAGCACAGGAAAAGATCTCCCCTGATGAGGTTCTTGAGCAATCGCTTGATTATCATCAAGTTTTCACTGGGAAAGAGGCGACGCTGGGCAACCTGATGTACGCCAGGCTGCTTTCAAAACCCCTCAAAGATGAAACAGATGGCCTAGTTCAGCGAAACAGCTTGTCCCTGGGCGAAGACGGGACCTATGAATTGATAAAAACCTTTAGCAACGTTCGCCCACCGGTCTTCAACCATACTTATCGCTTTATGGGGATGTATTCACGTACAGGCAATGAAGCGACTTTGGATACGCCCCAGTCAACCATTGCATTGATTGACTGGGGCGGTTTAGCGCAGGCTTTCCCGAATCAAAACGGTGAATATTCGCATTTGGATTCCGTAGCATATCCCAGGGCATTCAATACACCTTTCCTGGGTGATGACAACGGAGACAATGATATGTTTGTCCTGCTGAACTCGGATAACAGTAGTTTTGAAATCACGGGAAGCCGCAGCGACGGAGAGCGCTACACCATGTTTGACGCGCCTACTGCCAGGGACGGTTTACGCATCTATGGCAACTTTACACTCCCAAATGACAGTACAAAAACCCAGTACCCTCTTGTTGTGTTCGCGCATGGCTTTGCAGGGAACCACGCAATCCAGCGAGATGTTTCAGTGATGTTCGCACAGCATGGCATTGCCAGCTACCGGTTTGATTTTACCGGTGGTTCTCCTTTTGGTTCTGGGAGTGATGGAAGCTTTTATGATATGTCAATGCTGACTGAAAAAGAGGACTTGCTTGCGGTGCTGGATTTTGTTAAAACCCAGGCATTTGTTGATGAGGAGAGCATCTTCTTTTTCGGAGAAAGCATGGGCGGTGCGGTAACAGCAATGGTGGCGGCACAGCGCCCAAAAGACATCAGGGGGCAGCTACTCTACTACCCGGCATTCAGCATATCCGAACAGACGCGAGCGGTGTACAAAACCGAAACAGAGATCCCCGAAAGGGCGGGCACCTCTGCGGGCATCATGGTTGCAAAGAAATTCTATGCCGATGCCCTTACCATTGATATTTTCACAGAGATTGCAGGCTATACCGGCCCGGTATTGATATTCCACGGCGAAAATGACACCGTGGTCCCGCCGCTTTACGCCCGCAAAGCCCTGGAAGTTTTTGACAATGCTGAACTGGTGCTTTATCCGGATGAAGGTCATGGTTTTTCGCGCGAAATTAGGTATAGAACCATCGCAAAAATGATAGAATTTATTGATAGAACAGTCAGTAATCGTGATGGAAGCGATAATTAAGTTCATAAGCATTTAGGAGGAAAAGGCAAAATGCGCGTAGCGATTCTGGGCAGTGGAGCAATGGGAACAGTCATGGGCGCGTTCCTTACAAAAAATGGGCTTTCAGTAGAGATGATTGACAACTATGAGGAACATGTCAAGGTGATGCAGGCTCAAGGCGCTACAATCACAGGCTTCGCCAATTTAACCGTTCCGGTGACAGCCTACACGACTGTGCAGATGCATGGGGTCTATGATTTGATTTTTCTGTTCACCAAACAACTGTCCAACATGCAACTCCTGCCTGCCATCCTTCCATTTTTACACGACAAAAGCACGATCTGCACGCTGCAAAACGGGGTACCAGAGCCGTATGTGGCGGAGTTTGTCGGAAAAGAACGCACTGTGGGCGGCACGGTTTTATGGGGAGCAACCTTTATAAAACCGGGTGTATCCGAATTGACACAGGATATTTCGACCAGTGACCACCTCTTTGAAATCGGCGAGATATCCGGCGAGATAACGGAACGAATCGGCATTGTCGCCGATGTGCTGCGGCTAATGGGCCCGGTTAAGGTGACCACGACCCTGATGGCATCACGATGGGGGAAACTAGTCAACAATGCTTGCATGAGTGGGATGTCCGCGGTGTGCGGCGCCACATTCGGGGAAATTCGCGACCATCCTGTTGCACGTGCCTGCTTGAGTTACCTCGGCCAAGAAGTCAAAGTTTGTTGTGAAGCAGATGGTTATCAGCTGCCCGTCCTGCTAGGCAACTGTTCTCCTGACAGCCTTGGGTTTCAATCCCAGGAAGTATTTGATGAATCGCAGCGTATGTTCATCAGTATGTACAAGGGATTTGACCTGGCTAAAGCAAGCATGCTACAGGACCTTGAGAAGGGCAGGCAGACTGAAGTCCGCATGATTAACGGGTACGTATGTCAGACCGGAAACCAATATGATATCCAGACACCATTTAACGACAAAGTGGTGGAAATTGTCAGTGCGATTGAGCAGGGCCGGATGAGTTGCTCGATGGAAAACCTGAATCTGTTTCCCCCGGAATGGTTCCGCTTTCAGTTCTATAAGGCATGAATAGACAGCTGGCCTGTAAATAGTCTGAATGCTTACTCAAGGCATGCCTGATACTGACTTAAAACGGCAGCGTTTCCAATGCGGGGGCGTGACAACGTAAGGTATTAGTAGGACTCATTTTGAGATTCAAGCATGGTATGGTATGTTTAAACGGCTTGCGGGCAGCACCGGCGCCGCCGGAGAACGGGATGACCGAATGGTATCAAAAAACTGAGTTAACGGGGTTATAATGGAAAACAGAATTGTCATTTTAATGTCATGCATTTCGAGATTGGAGAGCGAAGGCATCTTCAAATCTCATTATCATCCATATTATCAATTGAACCACATTCTTAAGGGAAACTTTACCTACACCGTGGATGACAAGACCTTTCACGCACATCCGGGCGACACGGTCTTTATCCCAGCCAACAGCATCCATTCCCTGGTATCTGAAAGCAAGGAGAGCGCCTACTATTATGAGGTGAAATTTTCTACTTATTCCAGGCAGGATAAGGAACTGTGCGGCGATATTGAAGTGTTTGTCGCGCAGGACCTGTTCACCAAAACACTGATGGACGCCATTATCAGGGAAAACGAAAACCTTACCAAAACTTCGGTGGAAATTATGGTCAATTACCTGTACAGCATTTTGTACAATTTAAGTGCTACCCCTCGCAGGAAGAAGAATGTACCATCCAAATACATTGAAGTCGCCTCCTACTCCGAACCTACCCGCCAGACCATCCGTTTCCTGGAGGACAACTACACAAAAAAATTGACACTGGAAGATATCGTGTCACACACAAAGGTCAAGAAGAGTTGCCTGTGCAGCAAATTCAAGGAAGAAACCTCCCTCACCATTTTTGAGTGCCTGATGATTATCAGGGTTCGCAAAGCCATTGAGCTATTGACGTTTACCAGCATGACCCTGGCGCAAATCAGTAAAGAAACCGCCTTTGTTAACCTGACGCATTTCAGCCGCGTGTTCACCAAGCATGTGATGATACCGCCTGGCATGTACCGGAAGCATTTACTTCGGCAAGGCGAGTATCAGAATGACGCGGTCAAAGACCAGAAAAATCAACTCACCGTCATCCGCGCACCTTTAAGTGGTGAAAAAATCGACTTTTCTGACCATACAACCTTTGCAGCCGGACAATAAGCTCGGCCAGAAAATATTTCATTGAGAGGTAAAAAAATGAACGAACTGGTAGTTTCTGTCGCGCTCAGTGGTGCCTGGCCCATGAAAAAAGATAATCCCGCCATCCCATTCACGAAGGAAGAAATCGCCAATGATGTGATAGCCTGTGCAAAAGCCGGCGCGTCCATCGCACACATCCATGCCCGGGATGACAAGGGCATTGGCACAATGGACACCGATACTTTCATTGAGATTGTAGAGCATGTGCGCGCTGAAATGAAAAAGCATCAGGTGGATATTATCCTGAACCTGACCACATCCGGCGCTCTGGGATTAACTGATGAAATCCGCATGGCGCACCTTGACAGGCTGCGCCCTGAGATGTGCTCTTATGATTGCGGCAGCATGAACTGGATGCACAACGATGTGTTTCTGAACACGCCCGCCTTTCTGGAAAAGCTCGGATACTTTACCCAGGAAAGGAACATCAAGCCCGAACTGGAGATTTTTGATGGCGGCATGATAGAAAACGCAAAGTACTACATAAAAAAGGGCGTACTCAAAGCGCCATGCAACTTTCAGCTAGTGCTAGGGGCACCGGGCGGCTTGTCCGGGACCATTGAAAACCTGATGTTTCTACACTCCTTGCTACCAGAAGACTGCACCTTCAGTGCTACCGGTATCGGCAAGGCGCATATGCCGATTTTGCTGGCTTCCTTAGCCCTTGGAGCGGACGGCATCCGTATGGGGCTGGAAGACAATGTCTATATGGAACGGGGCGTTTTAGCGACCAACGAGAACCTTGTGAAACGCGCTGTCGAAATCGCTACTCTTTCCGGACGGAAAATCGCCAGCCCTTCACGTGCAAGGGAATTATTCGATCTGGCGAAATAATACAATCATTGTTTTTATGAGACGACGCCATAAATAAGTGCTCAGCTGAAGGTGTATTCGAGGAATAGATTCATTTTTGTGCTGCAAGATGGGAAAGAACTGCCGATTGCTTGTGCCCTTTAGCAAACACTTCAATTTCAAGGCTGTAAATGCTCTACACCATGCAACCTTGCGCCTAGACAGTGCATCACTTTTTTGAATTGTACTCCATCAGATGGCTGAATACCACCCCGCTCTACGCATTCTGGATTGTTTTCCCCAGAACGTTCTTCAACACTCGCTAGGATTGTTAATGAATCACAGTTCTTGTTTGATTGAAGTTAAACATTGCGAAAATCTGTGGTTCTGTAATAGTTGTTTGATTGTTTCACTTCGCTTATCTACTTTACTTTTTTATGAAGGTAATAATTGATGACCTCTTGATGAGTCTCTTCTTCAATCCTACTATAGTGGGCTTTTTGGGGGTAGACATATATGGCTTCCCAAGGAATTGGGTCTTCAAACTTTACTTCCGCTAGATCGTTTGGGTTATAATACTGAGAGATTGGTGAAGGCAAGATAGTGACATATTGAGTGTTCTTTACTGACTCAAGTAAAAAATCCCAGGATTTGCTCATCATTGCATAATGCATTTTCATATTCAGGGACTTGAATTTGTTGACTAATTTATGATGGATCATATAGGTTTCGTCAAAAATTACCAGTGATTCACCGCTTAAATCTTGCCACTTCAGGTGAGATTGCTTAGCCAGGCGGTGATCCTTGGACATAAATGCGCTTAACTCGTCAGTATTAATAAGTACTTCGTTAAAAAAATCTGGACTTAGACCGCTTGGCTTCAGTAGAAAAGCACTGTCTATTTCAGCCAGTTGCAGCTTTTTCTCCAAATCATATGCCCCAGTTTCCTCAATGATGAATTCAGCGGAGGCATGCGTGGCAACCAATTCATTTAAAAATTCTGTACAAAGCACTGTTGCAATCAATGGAGGAACTCCAATGCGAATTTTGCCATGAAGAGTTGACGATTGTTTTCTCAGTTCTTCCATCATCATATCGTATAGTTCTATAACCTTCAAAGCATTGTTAAAGAAAGTTTCACCTGCTAATGTTAAGCCGACTATCAACCCTTTTTTTCGTACCAATAATTCTATACGTTCTTCCCTTTCGAATTTCAGGATTCCCATTGATAATGCAGGCTGAGAAACATAAAGCTTTTCACTGGCTACAGAAAGATTGAAATTGCTGTTCACAATTTCTATCAAATATCTCAGCTGCCGAATTTCCACTTCTTATTCCCCTTCGCCAACTTCTGTTTAGAGCCCGTATGCGCCGATAGGGCATATAAGTTCTATTTATAGCTCGATAATATATGAATATTGGACACAAATCAATAAAGCATGTTAAGAAATAGAAAAGAAACAAAAATAATTTTATCAAGGAGAGAAATTATGCGGGAAGTCGTCATTGTGGCAGCAAGCCGGACACCAATTGGAGCCTTTGGTGGAGCGTTCGTGTCTGTAAGTTCGGTTGAACTGGGAAAACAACTTTTAATGAATACCCTTCGAAAGATATCATTGGATCCAAAAGAAATTGATGAAGTCATTATCGGCAATGTTCTACAAGCAGGGCTTGGGCAAAATGTAGCCAGACAAATTGCTGTTAGTTCTGGGATACCGATAGAAAAGCCATCCTTCGTTGTTAATAAGGTCTGTGGATCTGGACTGAAAGCAATTCAATTAGGTGCTCAGGCCATCATGTTGGGCGATGCAGATGTAATAGTGGCTGGCGGGACAGAGAATATGAGCCAATCGCCTTATCTAGACAAAAATACTCGCTGGGGGAAGCGAATGGGTGATGCTTCTCTGGTTGATAGTATGGTAGCTGATGGGCTGACTGATGTCTTCAGCAATGAACATATGGGCATAACAGCAGAAAATATTGCTGAACGTTACAACATCACCCGTGAAGAAATGGATGCGTTTGCGGTAATCAGCCAGAATCGTGCAGAAAGTGCCATTAAGTCTGGAAAATTCGTAGATGAAATCGTGCCTGTTTCAATTTCTCAGCGGAAAGGGGATCCAGTCATTGTCAGTCAGGACGAATACCCACGTTTTGGTGCTAATGTTGAGAGTTTATCCAAATTACGCCCTGCCTTTAAGAAAGACGGCCGGGTAACTGCAGCAAACTCATCTGGAATCAATGACAGTGCTGCGATGGTCATTATGATGAGCAAGAAAAAAGCGCAAGCGCTCGGCCTTACCGTGTTGGCTACAATAAAAGCATGTGCAAGCGCTGGAGTAGATCCCGCTTTCATGGGTACAGGCCCAATTCCTGCTACACAGTTGGCGCTTCAAAAAGCAGGCTGGGATGTGGAAGATCTGGACTTGGTTGAAGCAAACGAAGCTTTTGCAGTACAAGCACTTGCTGTTACTAAAAGCTTAGGTCTGGATAGTAATAAAGTCAATGTAAACGGTGGCGCTATTGCACTGGGTCATCCGATTGGAGCTAGCGGTGCACGTATTCTAGTCACATTGATCCATGAAATGATCAGGAGAAATGCTAAAAAGGGTCTTGCTACGCTTTGTATTGGCGGTGGTCAAGGTATTTCCATGTTGGTAGAAAGGCAGAAGAACGATGAATAAAGTAACGACTATTGATCACGCAACCAATCTGATTCAAGATGGAGCTGTAGTGATGATTGGAGGATTCTTGGGCGGCGGAATTCCACACCAACTTATTAATGCCTTAGTCAAAAAGAATGTAAAGAACCTCACTCTCATATGCAATGATACTGGCTTCCCCGATGTTGGTGTCGGTCAGATGGTCTGCAATAAACAGTTTCGAAAAATCTATGCTTCCCACATCGGCACCAACAAGGAAACCGGTCGTCAAATGATGGAAGATGAAACGGAAGTTGTTCTGGTGCCTCAAGGGACGCTTGCTGAGCAAATCCGAGCAGGAGGATATGGACTAGGCGGTGTACTCACAAAAACAGGGGTTGGTACAGAGGTAGAAAAAGGAAAGCTAACGATCAATGTGGATGGTGAGAAATACCTACTGGAAAAGCCTCTGGTTGCAGATATCGCAATTATTGCTGCTAAGAAAGCAGACAAGCTTGGTAACCTCGTCTATCATGGCTCTGCCCAGAACTTCAACAGCATCATGGCGTCTGCGGCGAAAGTAACAATTGTAGAGGTCCAAGAGCTGGTTGAAGTAGGAGAACTGGATCCTGATTTCATCCATACCCCCGGCATTTTTGTCAATTACATCGTAACATCAGGAGGGCAGTAACGTGGAAGGTATCGATATTAGGTCGTTCATAGCCAAACGTGTGGCAAGAGAGCTGGAAGATGGCAACCTGGTAAACTTAGGTATCGGACTTCCAACGTTGGTGGCGAATTACGTTCCCAAGGACAGGCAAGTCTTTTTCCAGTCAGAAAATGGCTTTATTGGTCTAGGTCCTGCCCCGGAAACCGGTAAGGAAGATCATGATATTTTAAACGCAGGTGGCGCTTGCGTTTCTATTCTCCCAGGAGGATGTTTTTTCGACAGTGCGACTTCCTTTGGAATCATTCGCGGTGGCCACATTGATGTAACTGTACTTGGTGCATTGCAAGTTGATGAAAAGGGAAATATTGCTAACTACATGATTCCAGGTAAGATGGTACCAGGCATGGGAGGCGCAATGGATCTGCTCTCCGGTGCCAAAAAAGTGATCGTAGGTATGGAACACACGGCTAAAGGCAAAACAAAACTCTTGACACAATGCACCTTGCCACTCACCGCGGTCAATGCTGTTGATCTGATCATTACTGAAATGGGTGTCATTGAAGTTACAGACAAAGGTTTTGTGCTCAAAGAAATTAACCCTGAGTATTCATTGGAGGAAGTGCAACAAGCAACGGAAGCAAAATTGATCATTTCTAAATCACTGATAGAAATGAAATAGAAGGGACATCATACAAATAATGAAAATTGAGCACATCACAGTTTATGGCGCAGGTCTGATCGGATGTGGATGGATTACTCATCTGCTTTTAAAGGGATACAAGAACATTGTAGTTTATGATCTAGACGAAGAGAAAATCAGCAAGGCGAAAGTAATTATTCGGCAGAATCTGTCATCCATTGGAACTGAACTAGAGCTTCAAGGGAATCAGGTTGATGCCTATCTTGAAACTCCTACCTTTACCACAGATATGGTCAACGCATTGTCCTTAGCTGACTGGGTGATTGAAAATGGACCAGAAAATCTAACCTAAAAAGGAAAATGATTCGTGAAATCGAACAGATATGTAAGCCTGAAGCGATTATAACTTCAAGTACTTCAGGAATTATCATCAATGATATTGTCAGCGAAGCTGTATTTCCTCAAAGAATCATGGGTGTGCATCCTTATCACCCAGTCTACCTATTACCTTTAGTGGAAGTAGTGCCTAGTAGATCGTTCTTTTAATAACTTGTCTATCAACCGGCGCTCACCTCGTCCA
>CAYGHY010000046.1:12648-16496 GCA_964349435.1 uncultured Oscillospiraceae bacterium | reverse complement strand
TCCTAGATGAGAGAGGCTTATCCGGCATTGTAAAACGATTTCTCGACCTTATACTCCTCGGAGGTATCGCAATAGTTTTGGCGCTTCCCGTATTGCTAAACTGGTATATGGATTTTCTTCAGGGCTATATAAGCGAAAAATATTGGTTCCTTCTGCCTTTTCTGTACATAACGGGTGCCTTGGCTATTTTAATAGTTAACGAGCTCCGCAGAATCTTTAAAACATTGAACCGGAGAGACCCCTTCCGCAGGGATAATGTCAAAAGCTTCGAAAGGCTTTCTGCCTGTTGTTTTGCAATTGCATTCTTTTATTGCGTGAAAATTTTCGTTTTCAATTCCTTTCTGACAATCATTCTATTCATGGTTTTTATTATCGGAGGCTTTTTCCTGCTGATACTGGCAGAGATTTTCAGACAAGCGGTCGCGGTAAAAGAAGAAAACGATCTTACTATTTGAATGGAATAAGGCAACTAGGGCCTGAAGTATAGAATTCGAGGCGGGAGGGCAACGGTATATGGGAATACGAATAAATCTGGATGTAATGATGGCAAAACGTAAGACCGGTTTGACGGAGCTTGCTTCGAAGGTGGATATTACGCTTGCCAATCTGTCGATACTGAAAAATAATAAGGCTAAAGCGGTAAGGTTTTCTACGCTGGAAGCTTTGTGCAATGCGTTGGAATGCCAGCCTGGCGATATTCTGGAATATGTGGCGGATACAAAAATTTGAGTAAGAGGTGATTTGTTTGGATGTATTGCGAGAACAGGGAGAAGTGGAGAGGACTAAAGTGATTGAGGAGAAAACTATGTCATTGAATCCTGAAAGTAGTAAAGGGGCGGCAGATGCGGCTGCTATCTTGAGAACAGCCCCGGCTGCAGAGGGATTCAACAGTAATGACGGGACAAAGGCTATTTTCAGGCAGTCTTTGACCAAGCGGGATAAGTTGCTGCCAATAGGAGCACTTGTATTAGGCGCATTATTTGTCTGGCTTTTTTACGAAAGATATCCAGGCATATCAGTGCCGATATTCGTAACTGCCTTTTATGCAATATTGTTTACATATGTGCGGCCGTCACCGGTTAGCAAGAACTGGTTCGGATGGTTTCTGAGCATACCGGTGTTTTTGCTCTCGCTAACCTTCCTGCTATTTCGCAATGATGTTTTCATGATACTGAACCTGCTTATGCTGCTGGTGCTTGTTCTGCTGCAGACCTTGCTTATAACCGGCCTAAACAGCTTTAAATGGGATAGCCCGGGAATTTTAATTGATCTGCTGTTCGGTATGTTTTACAGATGTCTGGCTCATGTACTAAAGCCATTTGAAATAACAGGATTGCTATTGAAGAAGAAAACCAGCGAAAACCGGAAAAAAACTGTGGGGGCAAGGGTGCTGACAGGGCTGCTCATCTCGGCGCCTCTGTTGGCGATACTGCTTGCATTGCTTTCTTCGGCGGATATGGTCTTCGGAGAACTTATTGATTGGCTGCCCGAGCTGTTTGAGGATCTGAACATTGGTGAAGTAGTCGGAAGGGTAATTACAGCTTTCGTGATTTTTATTATATCCTTTAGCTATCTCTGGAGCCTAGGGCATGGCGACAGACCGGCAGACAGTGCCCTGCGGGGTATTGCAGCTGAAGCGCCTTTACAGAGGGAAAGGTGGGATATAGTAACAGTCATTACAATAACTGCTTCAATCAATATCATCTATTTAATCTTTGTTGTTATTCAATTCGCATATCTGTTTGGAGGTTCCGGATTACCGGAGGGCTTTACATATGCAGAATACGCGCGCAGGGGCTTTTTTGAGCTTATTCTTGTAACCCTGTTAAATATTGGCTTTCTGGCTTGTACACTTACCTTCACCGGAAGAGGCAGTGCGGCAGCAGGAGCTGCTTTTAAGGCACTGAACACAATCATGATTTGCTGCACCTTTGTAATGCTCATTTCGGCGTTCTATAGAATGGCTTTATATGAAAGAGCATATGGGTATACCTTCCTTCGTATTGTGACTCAGGCTTTTATGATTTTTCTGCTGGCACTATTTGTAGCAACTCTGGCAAGGGTTTGGTTTGAGCGCTTGCCCCTGCTCAGATCATATATTATTATTGCGATTATTGCATTCACTGCTGTGAATTTTATAAATGTAGATGGATTGATTGCCAGGAAGAATATTGAGCGCTATTATAGTACAAATAAAATCGACGTTTTATACTTCAGAACATTGTCCAACGCTGTAGTAGGTGATTTGATGAGACTGGAGGAGGATGGGGAACCATTTATTGCGCTAGCCGCAAGAGAACAGCTTAATCAGAGAAGGGCACGACTCTCGTCAGACTGGCACTGGCAATCTTTTAATCTGACTGATTTTACCGCCCGACAGGTATTGATGAAATAAGCGGTATATACCTGTACCCTGGAGTCTTATATGACGGTAATTGCTGCGGTGCGGCTTGAATATAACAAACTGCGTGAGAAATATATTGATACATATACCAGAATATGGTAAAATAATGCTGCTGCGGAGGCTGCATGAAAATGCCCTGCAGCAGGTGATGCGGTGGAACAGAAGGATTATGCAAGAAAATATTTACGTATCAGCCCCGATATGCCTTTGTACGGTACAGCAAGGATTGTGCGTATAGGGAGCAAGCCGGTTTATTCAAACTACACAAACGTAAGGCTAGTGGATATCAGTCCCGGTGGGTTGAGATTTGTATCATCATTGAGACTGCCTGTAGACAATTCAATTGTTCTTGAGTTATCTTTGAAGCTTGAGGAAAGAAGTTATTGTCATCAGGGTTGCATTGTGCATAGCAGCAATACGGAAGTGCGTGAATATGAATACGGTTTCCGTTTTCTTGAGCCGGACTCAGATCTTCAGGAGTCACTCAAAAAGCTTTTTATCAGGATGTCTGTCAGGTCGAACCGGCATATCATTATTTTCAGATTGAAATAGCGGGTTTGGAATTAGCCCAATAACAGTGTATTCAATCGGTTATTGTTAGCACTCTCGTTATGAGAGTGCTAAATTTGGTCTTGACAATAAAAGTACAAGAGTTGTAATATTAGAATTGGCACAGATATTGCTAATAATTGATATTGTGGGAGGGCTCGCTATGCCGTATGAGAATGGAAATATATCTATTCAGACAGAAAACATTTTTCCAATAATTAAAAAATGGCTTTATTCGGAAAAAGATATTTTTATACGTGAACTTGTTTCAAACTCAAATGATGCAATTATCAAGCTGAAAAAGCTGATCTCCATTGGTGAAGCACAGCTGCGCGAGAATGAAAAGTTTTCGATCAGGGTAATTGTAAATAAGGACGACAAGACGATAAAAGTTATAGACAATGGTATAGGTATGACAGCTGAAGAGGTCAAGAAATACATCAACCAGATTGCTTTTTCCGGAGCGGTTGACTTCTTGGAAAAGTATAAGGACAAAACTGACGAAAGCACCCAGATTATAGGGCATTTCGGATTAGGCTTCTATTCTGCGTTCATGGTATCTGAAAAGATTACCATAGAAACACTATCATGGGAAAACGGCGCAAACGCAGTAAAATGGACAAGCACCGGTGGAACTGAGTTTGAAATGGATGAATCTGACCGCACAGAAAGAGGCACTACTGTTACACTCTACCTTGCCGAGGATTCCCATGATTTTTTGGAGTACTACAAAATGAGAGAGATACTCGAAAAATATTGCTCTTTCATGCCCTTTGAATTATTCCTCGCGGATGCCTCCAGAAAAGAAGTGAAAGAAGGGGAAGGTTCTCCGGAAGACAGCAAAGGGGACAAAACGGATACAGAAGCAGATATAGACACAGATACGGATACAGAC